>NZ_JAANNO010000004.1:0-161343 GCF_011250645.1 Motilibacter aurantiacus | reverse complement strand
AGGACTAGCGCAGGACTAGCGCAGGACTAGCGCAGGACTAGGGCAGGACTAGCGCAGGACTAGCGTCAGGACGAGGGCGGTCAGAGGCCGGCGGCGTCGGCCCGGCGCTGCTGCCGGACGTCGAGCGAGGTCACCGAACCGTCAGCGGCCACCGTGAAGGCGACGACGTTCCAGATGCGGTCCGTGGCGAGCCCGCTCGCGGAGGCGGCCTCCCACGTGCCGAGCTGCGCCACCGGGCCGAAGAGGGCCAGCCGGGCGCCGTTCACGTCGTACGCGGGGCTGCCCGAGTAGTTGTTCACCCAGACCCGGTACTCGCCCGGGACGAAGGCGCCGCCCAGGGTGTCGACCGTGATCGTGGTCGTCTCGGTCCCGCCGGGGTTGCGCGAGTCGACGTCGAGCGAGACGTAGGGCACCGGCCGGGTGTTGTTGTACGCCGCGGTGAACCGGGTGCCGTCCGGCTTGGGGCCGCTGACGTAGAGGTCGAGGTCGGAGACGTTGCCCCACGAGAGGATGGCGCGGAAGCTGCCGGCCGAGGAGAGCGCGAAGTCCCGGGTGGTGGTCGTGTCGGCGGGCACGTCGACCTGGGCGGTGGCGGTCGTGTAGCCGGCCGCCTGGACGGTGACCGTCGCGGAGCCGCTGACCACCCCGGCGAGCGTGTACGCGCCGTCAGCTGCCGTGGTGGTGGACGCGCTGCCGGCGGTGACGGCTGCGCCGCGGATCGGCCGCAGCGTGGCGCCGTCGACGACCTTGCCCTTGACCGTGCCGGTCGCGACCGGGCCCGGGTCGCCGCCGCCGGGCGCGGGGCTGCCGACGGCCCAGGCGGTGCCCGTGCTGGTGATCGTGGGCACGGCCCACACCGCCGCGGCACCGGCGACACCCGCTCGCTTCAGCAGGGTGCGGCGGTCGAGGGCGGGGCTCTGCGGAGTGCTGGTCTTCGGGCTCATGGTTCCTTCTGCAGCGTCGGGTCACCGCGGTTCCCGCGGCCGGGCCGACGTTAGGAAGATCCAGTTGCCGCTCGGTTGCCGTCTGCTTGTGGGTGTCGGCATAGCCGACATGTCCGGCCGGTTGGCCCTGCGGGAGCCGTCAATCGCGGCCCGGGCGACTGTCGGTGGCGGCACCTAGCATGGATCGCGGCCCCCGTTCAGGAGCCCGTGCACGTCCGTGCACATCGACCGGCGCACACCCGTGCGCGGCCGAGCACTACCCACAGCAGATGCGAGAGGGGCCCGTGGCCGACCGCCTGATCGTCCGTGGTGCGCGCGAGCACAACCTCAAGGACGTCTCCCTGGACCTCCCCCGGGACAGCCTGATCGTCTTCACCGGCCTGTCCGGGTCCGGCAAGTCGAGCCTGGCGTTCGACACGATCTTCGCCGAGGGCCAGCGCCGCTACGTCGAGTCGCTCTCGTCCTACGCCCGACAGTTCCTCGGGCAGATGGACAAGCCCGACGTCGACTTCATCGAGGGCCTGTCGCCGGCGGTGTCGATCGACCAGAAGTCGACCAGCCGCAACCCGCGCTCAACGGTGGGCACGATCACCGAGGTCTACGACTACCTCCGCCTGCTCTGGTCCCGGGCGGGCACGCCGCACTGCCCCAAGTGCGGCCGGCCGATCGCCCGGCAGACCCCGCAGCAGATCGTCGACCGCGTGATGGAGCACCCGGAGGGCACGCGCTTCCAGGTGCTCGCGCCCGTGGTCCGCGGCCGCAAGGGGGAGTACGCCGAGCTCTTCGGCGAGCTCCAGACCAAGGGCTACAGCCGCGCCCGCGTCGACGGCGAGGTCGTCCAGCTCAGCGAGCCGCCCAAGCTCGACAAGCGCTACAAGCACACGATCGAGGTGATCGTCGACCGGCTCTCGGTCAAGGCCTCCGCCAAGCGGCGGCTCACCGACTCGGTGGAGACCGCGCTGGGCCTGGCCAGCGGGCTCGTCGTCTTCGACTTCGTCGACCTGCCCGAGGACGACCCCAACCGCGAGCGCGTCTACAGCGAGCACCTGGCCTGCCTCTACGACGACCTGTCGTTCGAGGAGCTCGAGCCGCGGTCCTTCTCCTTCAACGCGCCCTACGGGGCGTGCCCGGAGTGCACCGGCATCGGCACCAGGCTCGAGGTCGACCCCGAGCTGCTGGTCCCGGACGAGGACCTGTCGTTGCGGGAGGGCGCGGTCGCGCCGTGGGCGGTCGGCCAGTCGGCGGACTACTTCGTCCGCCTGCTGCAGGCGCTGGCCGAGTCGCTCGACTTCAGCCTGGACGAGCCGTGGCGCAAGCTGCCGAAGCGGGCGCGGGACGCGGTGATGAACGGCCTGGACTACCAGGTCCACGTGAAGTACAAGAACCGCTTCGGCCGCGAGCGGTCGTACTTCACCGGCTTCGAGGGCGCGATCCCGTTCGTGAAGCGCCGGCACTCGGAGACGGACTCGGAGTGGAGCCGCGAGCGCTACGAGGGCTACATGCGGGAGATCCCCTGCCCCGCGTGCAAGGGGGCCCGGCTCAAGCCGGAGATCCTGGCCGTCACGGTCGGCGGCAGGTCGATCGCCGAGGTGTGCGCCCTGCCGATCCGCGAGTGCGCCGGGTTCCTCGCCGACCTCGAGCTCACCCCGCGCCAGCGCCAGATCGCCGAGCGGGTGCTCAAGGAGATCGGGGCGCGGCTCGGCTTCCTGCTCGACGTAGGGCTCGACTACCTCTCGCTCGACCGGGCCGCGGGCACGCTGTCCGGCGGCGAGGCGCAGCGCATCCGGCTGGCCACCCAGATCGGGTCCGGCCTCGTCGGGGTGCTGTACGTCCTCGACGAGCCGTCGATCGGGCTGCACCAGCGCGACAACCGGCGGCTCATCGACACCCTCACCCGGCTGCGCGACCTCGGCAACACGCTGATCGTCGTGGAGCACGACGAGGACACCATCCGCACCGCCGACTGGGTGGTCGACATCGGCCCGGGAGCCGGCGAGCACGGAGGGCAGGTCGTCCACAGCGGGGACGTCGCCGGGCTGCTCGCGAACCCGGACTCCCCGACCGGGGCGTACCTCTCCGGCCGCAAGTCGATCCCGACCCCGGCCACGCGGCGGCCCCGTGACCCGGGGCGCGAGCTGGTGGTCAAGGGGGCCCGCGAGCACAACCTCAACGGCGTCGACGTCGCCTTCCCACTGGGGCAGCTGGTCGCGGTGACCGGTGTCAGCGGCTCGGGCAAGTCGACGCTCGTCAACGACATCCTCTACACGGTCCTCGCGAACAAGCTCAACAAGGCCCGCCAGGTGCCGGGCCGCCACCGCACGGTCACCGGGCTGGAGCACCTCGACAAGGTCGTGCACGTCGACCAGAGCCCCATCGGCCGCACCCCGCGCAGCAACCCGGCGACCTACACGGGCGTCTTCGACCACATGCGCAAGCTCTTCGCGGAGACGACGGAGGCGAAGGTCCGCGGATACCTGCCCGGCCGGTTCTCCTTCAACGTCAAGGGCGGCCGGTGCGAGGCGTGCTCCGGCGACGGCACCATCAAGATCGAGATGAACTTCCTCCCGGACGTCTACGTCCCGTGCGAGGTGTGCCACGGCGCCCGCTACAACCGCGAGACGCTCGAGGTGCACTTCAAGGGCAAGACGATCGCCGAGGTCCTCGACATGCCGATCGAGGAGGCGGCCGAGTTCTTCTCGGCCGTCCCGGCCATCGCCCGTCACCTGCGGACGCTCGTGGACGTCGGCCTCGGCTACGTCCGCCTCGGCCAGCCGGCGCCGACGCTGTCCGGAGGTGAAGCGCAACGCGTGAAACTCGCTTCCGAGCTCCAGAAGCGCTCCAACGGCCGCACCATCTACGTGCTCGACGAGCCGACGACCGGCCTGCACTTCGAGGACATCAGCAAGCTGCTCGGCGTGCTCGGCCGGCTCGTCGACCAGGGCAACAGCGTGCTCGTCATCGAGCACAACCTCGACGTCATCAAGAGCGCGGACTGGGTCATCGACATGGGCCCGGAGGGCGGCACGGGCGGCGGCACCGTGGTCGCCACAGGCACTCCGGAGGAGGTGGCCGCGCACCCGACCAGCCACACCGGCCGCTTCCTGCGCGAGATGCTCGGCATGGGCGGTGGGCAGGGGCTGCGCACGGCCGGCGGCGCCCGGCCGGCCCCCCGCCCGCGCGGCACCGCCCGGGCGAAGGCGGCGGTGCGCTAGGTGGCCGACAGCGCATCCGTCGGCACGGGCACAATGTCGACCATGACTGCCAACGGGGACGACCGCAGGATCCGCGTCCTCGTCGTCGACGACCACGAGATGGTGGCCTCGAGCGTGGCCCTCGCGCTCGAGCAGGAGAGCGACATCGAGGTGGTCGGCACGGTGGGCACGCTGGCCGGCGCGCGGTCGCGGGTGGCGGTCGACCCGCCGGACGTCGTGCTGCTGGACCACCGGCTGCCCGACGGCCTCGGCGTGGACGAGATCCCGAAGCTCAAGTCGCTGGCTCCGAGCGCCAAGGTCGTGGTCGTCACCGCCGTGACCGACGACGCGACCCTGGTCGCGGCCACCGAGGCCGGGTGCTCGGGCTTCCTGCTCAAGACCGGGAAGATGGAGGACCTCATCGCGGCGGTGCGCGCCGCGGCGGCCGGCGAGGTGCTCGTCAGCCCCGCGCTGTTGTCGCGGCTGCTTCCCCGGCTGCACCGCGCCCGCAGCGGTCTGGGGTCGGACCTCACCCCCCGTGAGCTGGAGGTGCTCGCCCTCATCGCCGAGGGCCTCGGCAACGCGGCGATCGCGAAGGAGCTCGCGGTCAGCGTGAACACCGTGCGCAACCACGTCGCGAACCTGCTGGCGAAGCTCGGCGTGCACTCCAAGCTGGAGGCGCTCGCGGTGGCCGTCCGCGAGGACATCCTCTCGACGGGGAACGGCTGACCGTTCGGCACCGGCCCGGCGCTGTCGGGGGCTCCCGACGGCGCCGGCCCGTCGGCGCGCGAACGTAGCATCGGACTCCATGGCCGATCCCGCGAGCTACCGCCCCGCCCCGGGGGAGGTGCCGGACTCCCCGGGCGTCTACCGCTTCCGCGACGCCCACGGCCGGGTCATCTACGTCGGCAAGGCCAAGAGCCTGCGCAACCGGCTGAACAACTACTTCCAGGACGTCCTCGGGCTGCACCCGCGGACGGCCACGATGGTCACGACGGCCGCGAGCGTCGAGTGGACGGTCGTCAACACCGAGGTCGAGGCGCTCCAGCTGGAGTACTCCTGGATCAAGGAGTTCGACCCGCGCTTCAACGTCAAGTACCGCGACGACAAGAGCTACCCGAGCCTCGCCGTGACGGTCTCCGACGAGTTCCCCCGGCTCACCGTCATGCGCGGGCCCAAGCGCAAGGGGGTGCGCTATTTCGGCCCGTACGCCCACGCCTGGGCCATCCGCGAGACCCTCGACCTGCTGCTACGCGTCTTTCCCGCGCGCACCTGCTCCAACGGCGTCTTCAAGCGTGCCTCCCAGGTCGGGCGCCCCTGCCTGCTGGGGTACATCGACAAGTGCTCCGCTCCCTGCGTCGGCAAGGTGAGCGCCGACGAGCACCGGCAGATCGTCGACGACTTCTGCGACTTCATGGCCGGCTCGACGACACGGTTCGTGCGCCGGCTCGAGCAGCGCATGCAGGAGGCTTCCGACGAGCTCGAGTTCGAGCGGGCCGCCCGGCTGCGCGACGACATCGGCGCACTGAAGCGGGCGATGGAGAAGAGCGCCGTCGTGCTGCCCGAGGGCACCGACGCCGACGTCGTGGCCTTCAGCGAGGACGAGCTCGAAGCGGCGGTCCAGGTCTTCCACGTACGCGGGGGCCGCGTGCGCGGGCAGCGCGGCTTCGTCGTGGACAAGGTCGAGGACCTCGAGACCGGGGACCTCGTCGAGCGGTTCGTCGAGCAGTTCTACCTCGACGCGGGCAACGACGTCCCGCGCGAGCTGCTCGTCCCGGCCCTGCCCGAGGACCCCGACGTCGTCAGCGAGATCCTCCGGCTCGTCCGCGGCGCGCGGGTCGACCTCCGGGTACCGCAGCGCGGGGACAAGAAGGCGCTGATGGAAACGGTCGCGCGCAACGCCCAGCAGGCGCTCGCGTTGCACAAGACGCGCCGGGCCAGCGACCTCACGACCCGCGGCCGGGCCCTGCAGGAGATCCAGGAGGCGCTGGGCCTGGAGTCCGCGCCGTTGCGTATCGAGTGCTTCGACGTGTCTCACACGATGGGCGACGAGGTGGTCGCCTCGATGGTGGTGTTCGAGGACGGCCTGGCCCGCAAGAGCGAGTACCGCCGCTTCGCGATCCGAGGGCTCAACGGGGCCTCCGACGACGTGGCCTCCATGCACGAGGTCATCACGCGCCGGTTCCGCCGCTACCTCGACGAGCGCGAGCGCACCGGTGAGGCGGGCGTCGAGCCCGGGGGCCTGTCCGTCCTCGACCCGCTCGACGCCGCCCCGGCGGGCGTGCCCGACGGCCGCGAGGGCGCGGCCGATGCTGCCCCCGGCGCGGGAGCCCCGCCCGGCATCGACCCCGAGACGGGGCGGCCGCGCAAGTTCGCGTACCCGCCGAACCTCGTCGTGGTCGACGGCGGCCCGCCGCAGGTCGCGGCCGCCCAGCGGGCGCTCGACGAGCTCGGCGTCGACGACGTGGCGCTCTGCGGGCTCGCCAAGCGGCTGGAGGAGGTGTGGCTGCCGGACGACGACCACCCCGTCATCCTTCCGCGCAGCAGCGAAGGGCTCTATCTCCTGCAGCGCGTCCGCGACGAGGCGCACCGCTTCGCCATCGCCTTCCACCGGCAGCGCAAGGCCAGGTCGGTCCGGGCCAGCGCGCTGGACGACGTGCCCGGGCTTGGGGAGGCGCGCCGCAAGGCGCTGCTGCGCCACTTCGGCTCGGTGAAGCGGCTCACCCAGGCGACGGCGGAGGAGATCGCGTCCCTGCCCGGGTTCGGCCCGCGGACCGCCGAGGCGGTCGTGAGCGCGCTCGGGGGCGGGCGGCAGGGGCTGCCGGAGCCGGTACCTGGTGGGATGCTGTCCGGCCCCGGTGGGCGTTCGTCCGAGGGGGACGACGACGGCCGGGAGGGCTCCGGCCCCGGCGCCCCGGATCCGGGCCGCGCCGTGGCCGGAGGCGTACCCATCGGGACGGAAGGGACCGCGTAGTGGACGCGACACGCGAGGACGCCGCGGCGGCCCCTCCGCAGGAGGACGACGAGCCGCACGACCCGCTCACGGCCGCGCCGGTCGAGCTGGTCCTGGTGACCGGCATGTCCGGGGCCGGGCGAAGCACGGCGGCCAACACCCTCGAGGACCTCGGCTGGTACGTCGTCGACAACCTGCCGCCGTCGCTGCTGCCTCGGCTGGCCGACCTCGCCGGGCGGACCGCCGGCACCGTCCCGCGCATGGCGGCGGTCGTGGACGTGCGCAGCCTCGCGTTCTCGCACGACTTGCGGGCCGCGCTGGAGGACCTCGCCGGGCTCGGGATGCCCGTCCGCACGCTCTTCCTCGACTGCTCCGACGACGTCCTCGTGCGCCGGTTCGAGTCGGTACGCCGCCCCCACCCGTTGCAGGAGGGCGGGCGGATCCTCGACGGCATCCTCGCCGAGCGCCGGCTCCTGGAGGATGTGCGCGGGGACGCCGACGTGGTCGTCGACACGAGCGGGCTCAACGTCCACCAGCTCGCGGACGTGGTGCGCCGGGCCTTCGACGAGACCGCACGCCCCGGCGTCCGGGCCACCGTCATGTCGTTCGGCTTCAAGTACGGCCTGCCCGTCGACGCCGACCTTGTCGTCGACTGCCGCTTCCTGCCCAACCCGCACTGGGTCCCCGCCCTGCGCCCGCAGACCGGCCGCGACCCCGAGGTCCGCGACTACGTCCTGTCCCAGCAGGGGGCCGGCGAGTTCGTCGACCGCTTCACCGACGTCCTGGGCATCGTGACCGCGGGGTACGAGCGCGAGGGCAAGCGCTACGCCACGGTGGCGGTCGGCTGCACCGGCGGCAAGCACCGGTCGGTCGCGATCTCGGAGGAGCTCGCCCGCCGGCTGCGCGCGGCGGGGGCCGACGTCACAATCGTCCACCGCGACCTGGGCCGCGAGTGAGCGCCGGCACCGCCGCCCAGGAAGGGCCGCGCGTCGTCGCTCTCGGTGGCGGTCACGGGCTCGCCGCCTCGCTGTCGGCCCTGCGCCGGGTGACCAGGTCGCTGACCGCCGTGGTCACGGTGGCCGACGACGGCGGCTCGAGCGGCCGGCTCCGCTCCGAGCTCGGCGTCCTGCCGCCCGGGGACCTGCGCCAGGCGCTCGCCGCCCTGTGCCGGGACGACGAGTGGGGCCGCACCTGGGCCGACGTGGTGCAGCACCGTTTCGTCAGTGGCGGTGAGCTGCACGGCCACGCGCTGGGCAACCTGCTGCTCGTCGCCCTCTGGGAGCGGCTCGGCGGGGACGTCGTGGCCGCGCTGGAGTGGATGGGGCGGCTGCTCGGCTGCGAGGGGCGCGTCCTGCCGATGGCGGAGGTGCCGCTGGACATCGCGGCCACCGTGCTGGGCGCCGACCCCGCGCGCCCGGACGAGGTCTCCGTGGTCCGCGGCCAGGTGGCCGCCGCGACCACCCAGGGCCGTGTGCTCGGGATCCAGCTCATGCCCGAGCGGCCCCCGGCGTGCGCGGAGGCCGTGGCCGCGCTGCGCGCCGCCGACTGGGTGGTCCTCGGCCCCGGCTCGTGGTTCACCAGCGTGCTGCCGCACCTGCAGGTCCCCGGGCTCGCCCGGGCCCTGCTGGAGACGCAGGCCCGCCGGCTGCTCGTGCTCAACCTCGCCGCCCAGGCGGGCGAGACCAAGGGGTTCACCCCCGAGGCCCATGTCGAGGTGCTGCTCGCGCACGCCCCGGGCCTGAAGCTGGACGTCGTGCTCGCCGACCCGGCTACCGTGGCCGACCGCGTGGCGTTGGAGGACGTGGTCGCGTCGGCCGGTGGCCGCCTGGTCCTGGAGCGGGTCGGCGTGCCGGACGGGTCGCCGCGGCACGACCCGGGCCTGCTCGCCGCCGCGTACGCATCGATTGTCGGAGGAGGAGCTGCCCCATGGCGATGACCGCGGCAGTGAAGGACGAGCTCAGCCGGCTCCCGGTGACGCGGTCGTGCTGCCGCAAGGCGGAGGTGTCGGCCCTGCTCCGGTTCGCCGGCGGGCTGCACATCGTCAACGGCCGGATCGTGGTGGAGGCCGAGCTCGACACGGGAGCGGCGGCGCGTCGGCTGCGGCGCGACATCGCCGAGGTGTACGGCCACGCCTCCGAGCTCGCCGTCGTGGCCCCCGGCGGGCTGCGACGAGGGAGCCGCTACGTGCTGCGCGTCGTCAAGGACGGGGAGTCCCTCGCCCGCCAGACCGGGCTGCTCGACGGCCGGGGCAGGCCCGTCCGCGGGCTGCCCGCCCAGGTCGTGTCCGGCGGCGTCTGCGACGCGGAGGCGGCCTGGCGCGGAGCGTTCCTCGCCCACGGCTCGCTGACGGAGCCGGGGCGCTCGTCGTCGCTGGAGGTCACGTGCCCCGGCCCCGAGGCGGCGCTCGCGCTCGTCGGGGCGGCCCGCCGGCTCAACGTCAGCGCGAAGGCGCGCGAGGTGCGCGGCGTCGACCGCGTCGTCGTCCGCGACGGGGACGCCATCGGCGCCCTGCTCACCCGGCTCGGCGCCCACGAGTCCGTGCTCGCCTGGGAGGAGCGGCGGATGCGCCGCGAGGTGCGGGCCACCGCCAACCGGCTGGCCAACTTCGACGACGCCAACCTGCGCCGCTCGGCGCGGGCCGCGGTCGCGGCCGGGGCGCGGGTGCAGCGGGCGCTCGAGATCCTCGGTGACGAGGTCCCCGAGCACCTGCGGGTCGCCGGGGAGCTGCGGCTCCAGCACAAGCAGGCGAGCCTCGAGGAGCTCGGCGCCCTGTCGGACCCGCCGATGACCAAGGACGCGGTCGCGGGCCGCATCCGCCGGCTGCTCGCGATGGCCGACAAGCGGGCCGTCGACAACGGCCTGCCCACGACCGAGGCCTCCATCACCCCGGAGATGCTGGCCTGACGGCGCGGGCTTGACTACGGGCCCGCGGGGGAGTGGCAGCCGGCCCGAGAGGGAATGACCTTCCTCCCTCGTCCACGGGCCGGACCGCCCGGGAGCCTGTGGCCTGCGCGCGGTAGGGTGCGCCTGCAGACAGGAGCTATTCCGAGGAGATCAAGTGACGGTTCGCGTTGGCATCAACGGCTTCGGCCGTATCGGGCGCAACTTCTACCGCGCCGCCCTCGCGCAGGGAGCCGACATCGAGTTCGTCGGGGTCAACGACCTCACGGACAACAAGACCCTCGCCCACCTGCTGAAGTACGACAGCATCCTCGGCCGGCTCGACCGCGAGGTGTCCTACGACGACGACAACCTCGTCGTCGGCGGCACCAAGATCCGGGCGCTCGCCGAGCGCGACCCGGGTGCGCTGCCCTGGGGTGAGCTGGGCGCCGACATCGTCATCGAGTCGACGGGCCGCTTCACCACCGCTTCGGACGCGGGCAAGCACCTCAGCGCCGGCGCCAAGAAGGTGATCATCTCCGCTCCTGCGAAGGAGGAGGACATCACCATCGTCATGGGCGTGAACGACGACAAGTACGACCCCGCGTCGCACAACATCATCTCGAACGCGTCCTGCACGACGAACTGCCTCGCCCCGATGGCGAAGGTGCTGCTCGAGAGCTTCGGCATCGTCAAGGGCCTCATGACCACGGTCCACGCGTACACGAACGACCAGGTGATCCTGGACTTCCCGCACAAGGACCTGCGCCGCGCCCGCGCCGCCGCGACCAACATCATCCCGACGACCACCGGTGCGGCGAAGGCCATCTCGCTCGCGATCCCGGAGCTCAAGGGCAAGCTGGACGGCTACGCGCTGCGCGTCCCGGTGCCGACCGGCTCGGCGACCGACCTCACGGTCGAGCTCGAGCGCGAGGTCACAAAGGACGAGGTCAACGCCGCGATGAAGGCGGCGGCCGAGGGCCCGCTGAAGGGCATCCTCGAGTACACCGAGGACCCGATCGTCTCCAGCGACATCGTGACCTACCCGGCGTCCTGCATCTTCGACGCCTCGCTCACGATCGCCAACGGCAACCAGGTCAAGGTGCTCGGCTGGTACGACAACGAGTGGGGCTACAGCAACCGCCTCGTCGACCTGAGCAAGCTGGTCGGCAGCTCGCTCTGACGCGAGCCCCCTGGCTTCACCCCTAGTTCCACGAACGCGGCGGTCCCCGGGCTCCTGGCCAGCCCGGGGGTCGCCGTCGTCGTGCGGAAAGGACCTTGTGCTGTGAAGACCTTGGACGACCTCGGGGACGTGCGCGGCCGGACCGTGCTCGTGCGCTCCGACCTCAACGTCCCGCTCGACGGGGCCCGCATCACCGACGACGGCCGCATCCGGGCCAGCGCCCCGACGATCTCCACGCTCGCCGAGCGCGGTGCCCGCGTCGTCGTCGTCGCCCACCTCGGCCGCCCCAAGGGCGCGCCTGACGACAAGTACACCCTGGCGCCGGTCGCGGCGCGGCTGTCCGAGGTGCTCGGCCGGCCGGTCGCCTTCGCCACCGACACCGTCGGGGCGCAGGCCCGCGCCGCGGTCGAGGGGCTCGGCGACGGCGAGGTCGCGCTGCTGGAGAACCTGCGCTTCAACGCGGGCGAGACGAGCAAGGACGACGCCGAGCGCGGCGGGTTCGCCGACGCGCTGGTCGCCCTGCTCGGCGAGAACGGCGCCTACGTCGGTGACGGCTTCGGCGCCGTGCACCGCAAGCACGCGAGCGTCTACGACGTCCCGCAGCGCGTCCCGCACGTGGCCGGCGGGCTCGTCGAGGCCGAGGTCGAGGTGCTCAAGCGCCTGACGACGCAGACCGAGCGCCCGTACGCCGTGGTCCTGGGCGGGTCCAAGGTCTCGGACAAGCTCGGCGTCATCGACAACCTGCTCGGCGTCATGCAGTCGGGGGACAAGCTGCTCGTCGGCGGCGGCATGCTCTTCACCTTCCTCAAGGCCCAGGGCCACGAGGTCGGCAAGAGCCTGCTCGAGGAGGACCAGCTCGAGACGGTGACGGGCTACCTGCAGCGCGCGCAGGAGTCCGGCGTCGAGCTCGTCCTCCCGGTCGACATCGTGGCCGCCACGGCGTTCGCGGCCGACGCCGACCCTCAGGTCGTCCCCGCCGAGGCCATCCCGGCCGACCGGCTCGGCCTGGACATCGGCCCCGAGTCCGGCGCGCTCTTCGCCGCCAAGCTGGCCGATGCGCGCACCATCTTCTGGAACGGCCCCATGGGCGTCTTCGAGATGGAGCCCTACGCAGGCGGCACCCGCGCGGTCGCGCAGGCGCTGGCCGACGCGACCGGCGCCGGCGCCCTGACCGTCGTGGGCGGCGGCGACTCGGCTGCTGCCGTCCGTGCTCTCGGCTTCGACGAGAGCTCGTTCGGCCACATCTCGACCGGCGGCGGGGCGAGCCTCGAGTACCTCGAGGGCAAGACCCTGCCCGGCCTGCAAGCCCTGGAGGCATGACCTTGGCGACGACTTCTGCCCGCAAGCCGCTCTTCGCGGGCAACTGGAAGATGAACCTCAACCACCTCGAGGCGATCCGGCTGGTCCAGGACCTCGCCTTCCGGCTCGAGGACAAGGACTTCGAGCGCGCCGAGGTCGCGGTGATCCCGCCGTTCACCGACCTGCGCAGCGTGCAGACGCTGGTCGACGGCGACGAGCTCAAGCTCGTGTACGGCGCACAGGACGTGTCGGCGAAGGACTCCGGCGCCTACACGGGCGAGATCTCCGGTGTCATGCTGTCCAAGCTGGGCTGCACCTACGTGGTGGTGGGGCACTCCGAGCGCCGCCAGTACCACGGCGAGGACGACGCGCTGGTCAGCGAGAAGGTGAAGGCCGCGCTCCGGCACGGCCTGACCCCGATCGTGTGCATCGGCGAGGGGCTCGACGTCCGCCAGGCCGGCGGCCACGTGGGGCACTGCCTCAGCCAGCTCGGCGGCGGGCTCGCCGGCCTCGCGGCCGACGAGGTCCGCAAGGTCGTCATCGCGTACGAGCCGGTCTGGGCGATCGGCACCGGTGAGGTCGCGACCCCGCAGGACGCGCAGGAGGTGTGCGCGGCGATCCGCGACCAGCTCGCCGAGACCTGGTCCGGCGACGTCGCCGACGGTGTGCGGGTGCTGTACGGCGGCTCGGTGAAGGGCTCCAACGCGGGCGCGATCATGGCCGAGAAGGACGTCGACGGCGCCCTCGTCGGCGGCGCGAGCCTCGACGCCGAGGACTTCGTCAAGATCGTCCGCTTCGGCGAGACGGCGTAGTCCCTGTTCCCCTGCTCGGGCGGGCGGCACGTTCGACGCCGTCCGCCCGAGTGCGTCCCCCAGCGCCCTTCCTCGTCGTACGCTGTCGTGCGACGAGCTGACGAAAGGCCCCCGCGTTGTCCATCACCGAGATGATCTTCTCCGGCGTGCTCATCGTCACGAGCGCGCTCCTGGTGCTGCTCGTGCTGCTCCACAAGGGCAAGGGCGGTGGCCTGTCCGACATGTTCGGCGGTGGCGTGTCGTCCTCGCTGGGCGGCTCGAGCGTGGTCGAGCGCAACCTCGACCGGCTGACGATCGGCATCGGCCTGATCTGGCTCGCGTGCGTGGTCGCCCTCGGGTTGCTCGCCAAGGTCTGACGTCCGGCCCCATCGGGGAGGCCGGCCGCTGCGGCCGGTCGTTGTCGAGCACCCTTCAGTCGAGCAGGGGAGAACCAGCGTGGCGAGTGGCAATGCCATTCGGGGCAGTCGCGTCGGCGCGGGCCCCATGGGCGAGGCGGAGCGCGGTGACACCGCTCCCCGGGTCCGCGTGTCCTACTGGTGCGCGAAGGGGCACGAGTCCGTGCCGAGCTTCGCCGAGGAGCCCGGCGTGGCCCCGCCCGAGGTCTGGGACTGCCCGCGCTGCGGGCTGCCGGCCGGGCAGGACCGGGAGAAGCCGCCGCAGCCGCCCCGCACCGAGCCGTACAAGACGCACCTGGCCTACGTGAAGGAGCGTCGCACGGAGTCCGACGGCGAGGCGATCCTCGCGGAGGCGCTCGAGCAGTTGCGCAAGCGGCGCGGCGAGTAGCACTGCTTCCTCGAAGGGGCGGCCCGGGTCCCGGGCCGCCCCTTCGGCGTTGCTGCCCGATGGACAGCCCCCTGCCGGTACCCGACGCGTGCGTCGCACGTGCGTCCGGGGCGCGTACACCCCCGCGCCGCGCACCGGAAAGCTCCGCGACATCTGCGCTGCCTACCGTGCGCCTCGCCCGTCACGCGAGGAAGGCCCGCAGCGCATGCAGAACCCCGACCAGCACCCCCGGCAGCTCCCCGAGTGGGCCGACCCCGGCGTACCCGCTGACGTCCTCGACGCCCAGGGGCTGTCGCGCCGCGGCCTCCTGCAGCGGGCCGGCCTCTTCGGTGCCGGGTTCCTCGGCGCCTCCGCCCTGGGCGGCGCAGCCCCCGCGCTGGCCGCGGACACCAAGGTCAGCGCCGGGGACCGGGACGTGCCGCCCCCGACGTACGCCTACCTGGTGGGCGACCACCACGTGCACACGGTCTACAGCAACGACGCGAAGTACACCCTCTCCCAGCAGGCGATGCGCGCGGCCCAGTTCGGGCTGGACTGGATGGCGTACACCGAGCACTCCCACGTGGGCCACCGGGACATCGGTGCGGAGCTCGAGCGGGCCGAGATCGCCACCGCACGCGCGGAGAACCCCCGCATGCTGATCTTCCAGGGCCTCGAGTGGTACATCCCCGCCGCCGAGCACGCGACGGTGCTGGTCGCGCCCGGCGCGAACGAGGCGAGCGTGCTGCGCGAGTTCGAGCGCCGCTGGGACGGCCGGCTCAACAACTGGACCGAGGGCGCGGCGGGCAACCCGGCGACCGCCGACAACGAGGCGAAGGCCGTCGAGGCGGTCAGGTGGCTGGCCGAGCAGAAGCGGGCGGGGGTCATCGACGACGCCCTGCTCCTCGCCAACCACCCGGCCCGGCTCGGGATCGATTCCCCGCACGAGCTGCGCAACTGGCGCGACGCCGACCCGTCCCTGTTCGTGGGCATGGAGGGCGCGCCCGGCGCGCAGGGTGCGGCGCTGCCCGGCTGGCGCGGCAGCAACAGCGTCCGCGGCGAGTACGAGAACTCGCCCACCAGCCAGTCCTGGGCCGGCTACCCGGCCGCGGCGTACGTGACGTACGGGGGGTTCGACTGGATGACTGCCACCGTCGGCGGGATGTGGGACGCGATGCTCGCCGAGGGCAAGCTCTTCTCCATCACCTCGAACTCCGACAGCCACCGCACGGTGTTCGACACCTGGGCCAACGGCAGCTACCCGGCCGGGAAGACCTTCGAGAGCACCGGCAAGCTGCCCGACCCGGTGCAGACGAGCAGCCCGCAGCCCGGGAGCGACTTCTGGCCCGGCCAGTTCAGCCGGACCCACGTGGGCGTCAGCGGCTACGGCTACCGGCAGGTCATGGACGGGCTGCGCGCCGGCCGGGTCTGGGTCGACCACGGCCAGCTGATCGACGGGCTCGACGTCTGGGCCGTCTCCGACCGGCAGGACCTCGAGCCGGTCACGCTCGGCGGGCGGCTGCGCGTCCGCAGGGGCGACCGCATGAGCCTCTACGTCACCGTGACGACGGCGAGCCGTCCGAACTTCCACGGCGTGCTGCCGCAGCTCGCGCACGTCGACGTCATCCGCGGGGCGGTGACCGGGCCGGCGGCCGACCGGGACAGCTGGCGCGCGCCGGACACCCGGGTCGTCGAGCGGGTCGACGTCACCGGGCGGACGGGGACCTACACGCTGCGCGTGCAGCTGCGCAAGCTCGAGTCCTCGTTCTACCTGCGGCTGCGCGGCAGCGACGGCCGGCGGCACGGTGTCGGGCTGCTGGGCGCCGACATCGACCCGGCCGGCCCGCTGGCCGGCGTGCGGGGCGACGACGACCCGTGGCTGGACACCTGGTTCTACAGCAACCCGATCTTCGTCGACGTCGGCTGAGGCCTCGGGCGACGTACCGGGGGACGGCGCCCCTCCGGCGAGCTACGGGCGGGAGGGGCGCCTCCTTGCAGCACCGGGGGTCAGAGGTTGCCGGCCATCCGGGCCTGCTCCTCGAGCACCTCGGCGATCCGGGCCTGCACCTCGTCGAGCTGGCCGATGATCTCGCTCGTGGCGTGGATGCCGCTCGCGACCGTCTGGCTGCTGGCCTGGATTCCCGCGACCTGGTCGGCGACGCGCTTGGTCGCATCCCCGGTCTCGCGGGCCAGCTCCTTGACCTCGTTGGCGACGACGGCGAAGCCTCGGCCCACCTCACCGGCCCGTGCCGCCTCGATCGTCGCGTTGAGCGCGAGCAGGTTGGTCTGGTCGGCGATGCCTGAGATGATCTTGATGACGTCGTTGATCGCGGCGGACGCCGCGGCGAGGCCCTCGACCTCGCCGGTCATGGTGGACGAGCGCTGCACCGCCTCGTCGGCCACCCGGCCCGCGTCGTCGGTGGCGGCGCGCAGCCGGGACACGGTGTCGAAGAGCAGCCGGGCGCGCTTCGCGTCCTCCTCGGCCCGCCGCAGCACGGCGAGGCGCTGGGAGACGAGCTGCTGCACGTTGCGCAGGGCGGCGGCCCGCGACTCCGACAGCTCGATGCTCTCGGTGGTGAAGAAGTCCATCGTGCCGATCACGAGGTCCCCGTCGACGATGGGGAAGCAGACCCCGGAGCGGACGCCGGCGCGCTGGGCGGCGGGGGCGCGCACGCAGTCGGTCACCTGGGCCAGGTCGTGCACGAAGACGAGGTCGCGGGCCTTCCACGCGCGCCCGGAGAGCCCCACGCCCTCGGCGAAGGAGGCCGCGAGCGTCACCCGCCGGAACTCCTCGCCCGCGGTGCCGGACTCGACGTCGAAGCGCAGGACGTTCTCCTCCGGCTGCAGCCGCCAGAACGACCCGTACGCCCAGCCGAACGCGGTGCGCACCGTCTCCAGCGCGACCTGGAGCGCGGACCCCTCGTCACGGGCCTCGCCGACCTTCGTCACCACGGTGGTGACGGCCTGCCGGTCGTCCAGCGTCTCGCGCAGCGAGGTCGTCACCAGCGCCTGGTTGCGGGCGAGGGCCATGATGCGGCCGATCGCGGCCCACTTCTCGTTGCCGAAGTAGGGGAGCGGGCGCCGGCTGTAGAACTCGCCGACCCCGACGACGGTGCTGCCCTCGAGCATGGGGATGAGCGCTCCCTCGACGGCGCCTGCCTGGTGCGCCGCCTGCCACCGCAGGCACTTCGCGCCCGCCTCGGGCGCCGAGACGATGACCGGGCGGCGCGTGGAGAGCGCACGGCCGAGCAGGCCCACGTCCGGAGGAAGCGTCCGCAGGCCGCCCGCCGCGGAGGCCATCGTCTGCACGAGCTCACCGGTCTCGTAGGCCAGGTCGAAGCTGCCGCCCTCGCCCGGCACCCATCGCGCGCCGTACGCCAGGCCGAGCGCCTCGACGAGCGCGGAGGTGGTCTTCACCCGCGCGTCCTGCATGTCCGCCAGACCGCCGTCGAAGGCGAGCAGCACCTGCTCGAGCGCTTCGACGTCGCGCGGCATCGGCGTCTGTGCGGCTGTGGTCCTGCGTCGGCGCATCGTGCCCCCGTCTCGTCGCGTGGACGTTGCGTCCACCCGGGGGCTCGATCGGCCGGACGAGGGATCTTCTTGAGGAGAAGTTCTAGAGTCTCCGGGCCTGAAGGCCTGGACGACGCCGGGCCGGCCGCCCCTGCGTACAGGGACGCCCGGCCCGGGTCGACACTCAGCGCGGCAGCTTGCCGGCAGCCGCCGCGTCCAGCAGCCACAGCGTCCGCTCGGTGCCGTACGCCCCTGCCGCCGGTACCTGGCGCTCGCCGGCCTCGCCGGAGAGCGCCAGGGCGACGGCATCGGCCTTCTCGGCCCCGGCCACGAGCAGCCAGACCTCCCGAGCTGCCCGGATCGCCTCGAACGACAGGCTGATGCGGACGGGCGGCGGCTTCGGCGAGCCGTGGACCGCGAAGGCCGGACGGGTGTCCTGGGTGCCCGGGTGCTCGGGGAAGAGCGACGCGACGTGGGAGTCCGGGCCCACCCCGAGCAGGCAGACGTCGAACGCCGGCACGGCGGAGCCCTCCGGCGCTGCGGTGGCGAGCTCCGCGACGTACGCCTCGGCAGCGATCTCCGGGCCGTCGGGGCTGGCCGCGCCCATGACGTGGACGCGGGCGGGGCTCACCTCCAGCACGTCGAGCAGGGCGGAGCGGGCACCGGTCTCGTTGCGCTCCGGGTCGCCGGCGGGAAGGTAGCGCTCGTCGCCCCACCAGAAGTCCACCCGCGACCAGTCGACGGCCCCGAGCGCGGGGGAGGCTGCGACCGCGCGCAGTGCCCCCAGCCCGATCCCGCCGCCGGTGAGCACGACCGAGGCCGTCCCGCGCAGTGCCTGCGCATCGGCGAGGGCCGTGATCAGCCGTGCGGCGATCGCCGCGGCCAGCACCTCCTTGTCGGGGGCGACGACCACGCTGGGACCGGTCATGCGCCCGCGCCCACGGGGCTGCCGGCGCCGACCAGCCCGAGCACCTCGCCGTAGACCTCGTCCGCGTCGAGCCGGCGCAGCTCCTCGGCCAGCAGCTCGCTGAGCGGCCGGCGCGGCAGCGCCACCGAGCGCTCGGGGGAGCCGGGGACCTGGATCTGGGCCACCCTGCCGTCACCGCGCTCGATGCGGACTCCCTCGCCCTCGGCCGTGAGGGTCACCGCGGTGATCCCCGGGCCGTCCGAGACCACGCGCTGGACCGGGACGCCGAGCCGCGACCCGAGCCAGAGCGCGAGCAGCTCGGCGCTCGGGCTCTGCTCCTCGGCCGCGACCATGGCCCCGGTGATCGGCGCGGCCGGGTGGTCGAGAGCGCCGGCGAGCAGGGTCCGCCACGGCGTCAGCCGCGTCCAGGACAGGTCGGTGTCGCCCTCGGAGTAGCCCGAGCGCCGCTTGGCCAGCTCGGCCAGCGGCGACTGGCAGGATGCCGAGTCGGTGATCCGGCGCTGCGCCATGGCCCCCAGCGGGTGCTGGGCCGGGTCCTCGGGCGCGGTGCCCGGCCACCACACGACGACCGGCGCGTCCGGCAGCAGCAGCGGCAGGACGACGCTGTCGGGATGCTCGGCCAGCTCGCCGTGCAGCCGGAGCAGGACCACCTCGCCGGGGCCGGTCTCGCCGCTGGTGCGGACCTCCGCGTCGAGGCGGGCGGCGCCGCGGCCGGGGCGCGCGACGACCACGAGGATGCGCGAGGGGTGCTCGCGCGAGGCCGAGGTCGCGGCCTTGAGCGCGTCGTAGTGCCCCTGCTCGTCGGTGACGATCACCAGGGTGAGCACCGCGCCCATCGCCGGGCTGCCGCTGCGGCGCCGGGCGTCGAGCAGGGCACCGAAGATCTTGCTGGCCGTGGTGTCGGTGAGGTCGATGTTCACTGCGGCCTCCGGGCGCGATCGGACTCGAAGGGGCTCGGCACGCAGGTGCTCACGGCCGCCTCCACACGTGCCCGTTGCGGGCCAGCATCTCGTCCGAGGACTTCGGGCCCCACGTCCCGGCCGGGTACGTGTCGGGCTTGCCGACGCTCTCCCAGTGCTGCTCGATCGGGTCGAGGATGCGCCAGGAGGCCTCGACCTCCTCGTGCCGCGGGAACAGCGGCGGGTCGCCGAGCAGCACGTCCAGGATCAGCCGCTCGTAGGCCTCCGGGCTCGACTCGGTGAAGGACTCGCCGTAGGCGAAGTCCATCGTCACGTCCCGGACCTCCATGGACGTGCCCGGCACCTTCGACCCGAAGCGGACGGTCATGCCCTCGTCCGGCTGGATGCGCATGACGAGCGCGTTCTGCCCGAGCTCCTCGACCTGGTTGCGGGCGAAGGGCAGGTGCGGCGCGCGGTGGAAGACGACCGCGATCTCCGTGACCCGGCGGCCCAGGCGCTTGCCGGTGCGCAGGTACCACGGCACGCCCGCCCAGCGGCGCGTCTCGATCTCCAGCTGCACCGCCGCGTACGTGTCGGTGATGCTGTCGGCCGGGATGCCCTCCTCCTCGAGGTAGCCCGGCACCAGCTCCCCGCCCTGCCAGCCGCGGGTGTACTGCCCGCGGGCCGTCGACCGGCTGATGTCCGCGCCGACGTGCGTGGCGTTGAGCACCTTGAGCTTCTCCAGGCGCAGGTCCCGGGCGTCGAAGGAGACCGGCTCCTCCATCGCGGTCAGGGCGAGCAGCTGGAGCAGGTGGTTCTGGATGACGTCACGGGCGGCGCCGATGCCGTCGTAGTAGCCGGCGCGGCCCCCGATGCCGACGTCCTCGGCCATCGTGATCTGCACGTGGTCGACGTAGCCGCGGTTCCAGATCGGCTCGAACATCTCGTTCGCGAACCGCAGCGCGAGGATGTTCTGGACCGTCTCCTTGCCCAGGTAGTGGTCGATGCGGAAGACCGAGGACGGGTCGAACACCTCGCCGACGATCCGCTGCAGCTCCTGGGCGCTGGCCAGGTCGTGGCCGAACGGCTTCTCGATGACGACGCGGCGCCACGCGTGCTCGGGGCCGTCCGCGAGGCCGGTCTCCTTGAGCTGCTGCACGACGTCGGGGAAGTACCTCGGCGGGACCGACAGGTAGAAGGCGTGGTTGCCCTGCGTCCCGCGCTTCTCGTCCAGGTTGCGGATCGTCTCGCGCAGCGTCTCGAAGGCCGCCCGGTCCCCGAACTCGCCGGAGACGAAACGGATGCCCTCCGACAACTGCTTCCAGACCTCCTCGCGGAAGGGGGTCCGGGCGTGCTCCTTGACCGCCTCGTGGACGACCTGCGCGAAGTCCTGGTCCTCCCAGTCGCGCCGGGCGAAGCCGACCAGCGCGAAGCCGGGCGGGAGCAGCCCGCGGTTGGCCAGGTCGTAGATGGCCGGCATGAGCTTCTTGCGGGACAGGTCTCCGGTCACCCCGAAGATGACCAGCCCGCACGGGCCGGCGACCCGGGGGAGCCGCCGGTCCCGCACGTCGCGGAGCGGGTTCGCCTCGCTCGCTGTCACTGCGCCTCTTCTCTTGTCTCCGCAGCTGTCATGGGGCTGCTTCCGCTCGTACGGGGGCCGCGCGCGGCCTACTTGGACGAGCCCTCCGGGCTGGCCGACGCCGGGCCCGAGCCCGCAGGCTTGGTGGCGCCGGCGGGCATCACCTCGGCGCCCATGCGCTCGAGCTCGCCACTCACGGACTCGATCAGCTCGTTCCAGGCGACCTCGAACTTGTCGACGCCCTCCTCCTCGAGCACGCGCACGACGTCGTCGTAGTCCACGCCGACGCCCTTCACGTCGTCGAGGACCTGCTGCGCGGCCTCGTACGACCCGGCGATCGTGTTGCCGCGGACCTGCCCGTGGTCGAAGACCGCCTGCAGTGTCGCCTCGGGCATCGTGTTGACGGTGTCCGGCGCGACGAGCTCGACGACGTACATCGTGTCGTCGTAGGCGGGGTCCTTGACGCCGGTCGAGGCCCACAGCGGCCGCTGCGCCTTGGCCCCAGCGGCCTTCAGCGCCTCCCAGCGCTCGCCCGAGAAGACCTTCTCGTAGAGCTGGTAGGCGAGCCGGGCGTTGGCGTTCGCCGCCTTGCCGCGCAGGGCCTTCGCCTCGTCGGAGCCGATCTTGTCCAGCCGCTTGTCGATCTCGGTGTCGACGCGGCTGACGAAGAAGGACGCGACGCTCTCGATCTTCGAGATGTCGTGGCCGTTCGCCTGCGCCCGCTCGAGCCCCTCGATGTAGGCGTTCATGACGGCCTCGTAGCGCTCGAGGCTGAAGATCAGCGTGACGTTCACGCTGATCCCCTCCGCCAGCGTCGAGGCGATGGCGGGGATGCCGGCGACGGTGGCCGGGATCTTGATGAGCAGGTTGGGGCGGTCCACGAGCCACCAGAGGGCCTTGGCCTCGGCCACGGTGCGGTCGGTCTCGTGGGCGATCCGCGGGTCGACCTCGATCGAGACCCGGCCGTCGCGCCCGCCCGAGGCCTCCCACTGCGGCCGGAGCACGTCGCACGCCCAGCGGACGTCGTACGTGGTGAGCGCCCGCAGCGCCTCGCCCACGTCGGTGCCGCGCAGCGCGAGGTCGCGCAGCTGGTCGGAGTAGACCTCCGAGCCGGAGATCGCCTTCTGGAAGATGGCTGGGTTGGTCGTGACGCCCACGACGGAGCGCTCGCGGACGAGCTCCTCGAGGTTGCCGGTCTGCAGCCGGGCCCGCGACAGGTCGTCGAGCCAGACCGCGACCCCCTGCTCGGACAGCTGGCGGAGAGAGTCGGACACCTGGTGCCTCCTACTGCGAATTGTCGTTCGCGGGTGGACGAGCGGCGGGTCAGTTGCCCGTCGTGCTGCCGGGGATGACCCCGGCCTTGGAGATGCTGGCCTGAGCGGCCGCTACCACGCGCTCGGCGGTGAAGCCGAACTGCTCGTAGAGGACCTTGTAGGAGGCGCTCGCGCCGAAGTGCTCGATGCTGACGGCCTCACCGGACTCGCCGAGGTACTTCCACCAGCCCTGCGCGATGCCGGCCTCCACGCTGACCCGGGCGCGGACCGCCGGCGGGAGGACGCTCTGCTTGTAGGAGTCGTCCTGCTCCTCGAACCACTCGACGCAGGGCATCGAGACGACGCGGGTCGGGATGCCCTGGGCCTCGAGCTGCTCGCGCGCGGCGACGGCGATCTGGACCTCGGAGCCGGTGGCGATGAGGACCACGTGCGGGGTGGTGGCGGAGGAGTCGATCAGGACGTATCCGCCCTTGGTCACGCCCTCGGCGCTGGCGTACGGGCCTGCGGGGGAGCGGTCGTACGTCGGGACGCCCTGCCGGGTGAGGGCGAGCGCCGCCGGCCCGCGGTCCTTCTCGAGGATCTCGCGCCACGCGATCGCGGTCTCGTTCGCGTCCGCCGGGCGGACCACGTCGAGGCCGGGGATGGCCCGCAGCGACCAGAGGTGCTCGATCGGCTGGTGGGTCGGGCCGTCCTCGCCGAGGCCGATCGAGTCGTGGGTCCACACGTAGGTGACCGGCGCCTTCATGATCGCGGCAAGCCGGACGGCGCCGCGCATGTAGTCGCTGAAGACGAGGAAGGTGCCGCCGTAGAAGCGCGTGTTGCCGTGGATGGCGATGCCGTTCATCGCCGCGCCCATGGCGTGCTCGCGGATCCCGAAATGCACGTTGCGGCCGTAGAGGTCGACGTTCGCCGCGCCGGAGTCGGGGTGGCCGAACGAGGGCTCGCCGTGGATGAGCGTCAGGTTCGACTCGTGCAGGTCGGCCGAGCCGCCCCACAGCTCCGGGAGCACCGGGGCGATGGCGTTGAGCACGTCGCCGCTGGCCTTGCGGGTGGCGACGTCCTTGCCCGCGGGGAAGGACGGCAGCGCCTCGTCCCAGCCGCTGGGCAGGCGGCGGGTGAGCAGCCGGTCGTAGAGCTTGGCGCCCTCGGGCTCGCGGTCGCGCCAGGCGAGGAAGGACTTCTCCCACTCCTCGCGGAGCGCCTTGCCGCGGGTGACGACCTGGCGGGCGTGCGCGAGCACGTCCTCGGGCACGTCGAAGGTCTTGGCCGGGTCGAGCCCGAGGACCTCCTTGGTCGCCGCGACCTCGGCCTCGCCGAGCGCGGAGCCGTGCGCCTTCGCGGTGTTCTGGGCGTTGGGGGCGGGCCAGGCGATGATCGAGCGGGCCGCGATGAGGCTCGGCCGGTCCCGCTCGTCGCGGGCGGCGGTGAGCGCTGCGTACAGCGCGTCGACGTCCTGGGCGTCGTCCACGCGCTGGACGTGCCAGCCGTAGGACTCGAAGCGGGCGAGGACGTCCTCGCTGAACGCGACGTCGGTGTTGCCGTCGATCGAGATGTGGTTGTCGTCGTAGAGGACGACGAGGTCGCCGAGGCGCAGGTGGCCGGCGAGGCTCACGGCCTCCGCCTGGACGCCCTCCTGCATGTCGCCGTCGCCGGCGATGACGTAGATCGTGGAGTCGAAGGGGCTCTCGCCGGGCGCCGCCTGCGGGTCGAACAGGCCGCGCTCACGCCGCGCGGCCATCGCGAAGCCGACCGCCGTGGAGATGCCCTGCCCGAGCGGGCCCGTCGTCGTCTCCACACCGTTGGTGTGGTGCAGCTCCGGGTGGCCCGGGGTCAGGCTGTCCCACTGGCGCAGGTGCTTGAGGTCGTCGAGCTCGAGGCCGTAGCCGGACAGGTAGAGCTGGTTGTAGAGCAGGATGCTCGCGTGCCCGGCCGAGAGGACGAACCGGTCGCGGCCGACCCACTGCGGGTCGCTGGGGTCGTGACGGAGCAGGCGCTGGAAGAGCAGCGTGGCCACGGGGGCCAGGCTCATCGCGGTGCCGGGATGCCCGGAGCCCGCCTGCTGGACAGCGTCCATCGCCAGCGCGCGGGCGACGTCGACGACCTTCCGGTCCTTCTCGGACCACTCCAGCGCGGGGGCTGCCTCGCTGCCCTTGGTGTCGGTGTTCGCCACTTGCCGGTCTCCCTCCACAACGTCCAACATCACTGCGGGCCTCTGCCGAGCCGTCGCGGGACGCCGTCGGCCGGACGGCCTCGACGACCTGCTGCCCCTTGGGCCAGCATCTACGCGCCCAGACCCTATTCCTGAGGGGTCATGCCCTGATCACCGCGCCCCGACGCCCGGCCGGTGGCCGCGGGCGCGGGTGTCGCCCGTCACGTGTCCCCGGCGCGGTCCCTGCGCCACCGACGGTTAGGCTGACTCCCGTCCGCGCGCCGTTGCAGGCGGTGCTCCCCATGCTCGACGAGGTGCCAGTGACGGCAGTCGACCCGCGTCCGCACGCTCTCGCGGCTCCGCGGGCAGGTCTGGACTCCGCGACGTCAGCGACCGCTGCGACGACCGGGGCATCCCTGACGACCGGGACGGGGGCCGCGAGCCGCCGTGGCCTGGCGGCGCAGCTGCGGGCGTACATCGCGCTCATGAAGCTGCGTGTGGTCGAGCTCCTGCTCGTCGCCACCGTGCCGACGATGATCCTGGCCGCGGGCGGGGTTCCCTCGCTGCGCGACGTGCTCGTCACGCTGGTGGGGGGCACGCTCGCCGCCGGGAGCGCGAACGCTCTCAACTGCTACATCGACCGCGACATCGACGCGGTCATGCACCGCACGGAGCGCCGGCCGCTGGTGACCGGGGCGGTGACGCCGCGACAGGCTCTGGTGTTCGGCCTCGGGCTCGGCGTGGTCTCCGTCGGGCTGTTCGCCGCATTGACCAACCTGCTCGCCGCCGGCCTGACGCTCGCCACCATCGCGTTCTACGTGCTCGTCTACACCTTGCTGCTCAAGCGGCGCACTCCGCAGAACATCGTCTGGGGCGGCGCGGCGGGCTGCATGCCCGTCCTCATCGGCTGGGCGGTGGTCACCGGGTCGCTGTCCTGGGCCCCGGTCGTGCTGTTCGGGGTGATCTTCCTCTGGACCCCGCCGCACTATTGGCCGCTGGCGATGCGCTTCCGCGAGGACTACGCCGCGGCCGGGGTGCCGATGCTGCCCGTCGTCGCCTCCGACGTGACGGTCGCGCGGCAGGTCGTCGCCTACTCCTGGGCGATGGTGGCCTGCAGCCTGCTGCTCTGGCCGGTCGCGGGCACGGGCTGGGTCTACGCGGCGGCCGCCCTCGCACTGGGTGCGGCGTTCCTCGCCGAGGCGCACCGGCTGCTGCGCCGGGCCAGGTCGGGAGCGCGCGGTGCCGGCCTGAAGCCGATGCGGCTCTTCCACGGCTCCATCAGCTACCTGTCACTGCTCTTCCTCGCCGTGGCGATCGACCCGCTGCTCCACTGAGCGGCCCGGCCTCGCGCGGCTGCGGCACTCGGGTGATCCACGGCTCGATGCCTTCGGCGGGATAGGACGCGACCGAAGGGTGCGTCATGACCGGCTACCGCGCGCAGCACGGCCGGGCGCTCCCCGACGCGCCCGGTCAGGACGCCGGACGCGCGCTGCCCGGGCCGGACCAGGCGGACGCGCGGGACGCGTTCCTCGCGCTCATGTCCCACGAGCTGCGCACGCCACTGACCTCGACCCTGGGCCACCTGGAGCTGCTGCTCGACGGGGTGGCCGGGCCACTGACCCCGCCGCAGGCGGAGGCCGCCCACACCGCGGAGGCGGGCGCCAAGCGGCTGCTGCGACTGGTGGAGGACCTGCTGCTGGTCGCCGGTGCCGGGGCGGGGGACGGGCAGCTGGCCCTGGACTGCGGCCCCGTGGACCTCACCGACGTGGCGGAGGACGCAGCGGCCGCGCGCGCGGAGGCGGCCGCCCGGGCCGGTATCACGTTGGCCGTGGTGGCCGGGACCCGGACGCCGGCTCGCGGGGACCGTGCCCGCCTCGTCCGCATGGTCGAGGCACTGGTGTGCAACGCCGTTGGCTTCACCTCGAGCGGGGGCGCCGTCCGGCTCGAGGCGCGCGTCGTCGAGGGCTGGGCCGTCATCGACGTCGCCGACACCGGCGTGGGCATCCCCCCCGCCGAGCGCGACCGCGTGCTGGGCCGCTTCGTCTCGGGCAGCGCGCCCCGGCTGCACGGCCCGCAGGGCGCGGGGCTGGGCCTGGCCGTGGCCCGGGAGGTGGCCCGCGCCCACGGCGGGGCCCTCGACCTCGTCAGTGAGCCGGGCGTGGGCACGACGGCGCGGGCCGCGTTCCCCGCCGACGGCCGGGCCCCGGGCACCCCGCCGCCGTTGCCGGCCCCGCTGCCGGGACGCACGCGGCACTGACCGCGTCGACCGGCTCAGGCCCGGGGCCGAACCGGCCGATGGGTGGCTCGTGAGCCCCGCGACGCGCCGTCCCCCCGGGCCGCGCCGGCGGGCTCCGCTGCTGGCGCTGGCCGTCCTGCTCGTCGGTGCCGCGCTCGTCCTGCCCGCGGCGCTGCTCGCCCGGGGCGCCGAGCGCGACGCGGCCGTCCGAGGGCTCGAGCGCCCCCTGGCCGCGGCGCAGACCGCCCTGACGGCGGAGGCCCGCCGCTACGCCGACGCGGTGCGGCAGGCGGCGGCCGCGCTGTCCACGCGCAGCACCGCGCCCGACCCGGTGTACTTCGACTCGCTGAGCTCCTCCCTGGCCGCCGCGCGCCTTCCCGGTGCCGCCGGCACCGCGTACGTCGAGCCGCGCGGCAATGCCGACACGGTGGTGCTGGCGCACGCGCTCGACGGCCGGACGGTCCCCACCGGGTGGGACGCCTCGACGGTCCCCGAGCTGGCCGCGGTGCTGGTGCGCGCCCGCGCGTCGGGCCGGCCGGCCGTGTCGAGCCCGCTGGTGCTCCCGCGCGACCGGTCCCTCGCCGCTGAGCGCCGCCAGCTCGCCGTCGTCCTCGCTGCACCGGTGGTCACGGACGGGCAGCGCTTCCGCGGCTGGGTGATCCTGAGCCTGCGGGGCGACGACCTGGTCCGCGCGCTGCTCGGGGACGCTTCCGGCCCCGTGGGCGCGGTGATGCTCACGGCGTCGGACTCCTCCGGCCACCCCGTGGCGGTCGCGACGGTGGTCTCCCGCGGGCCGGGCGACGCCCCCCGGCACGGCGAGATCGCGCCCGGCGCGGTACGCCGCAGCGTGCAGGTGCCGGTGGTCGACCGCACCTGGTCCCTCACCGTGGCCGCCTCGCCCGCGCCTGCCCCGTCCTCCGGCCTGGTCCCGCTCGACGTGGTGGTGGGGGCCGGCGGTGGTGTCGCAACGGTGCTGCTCGCAGCGCTGGTGCTCGCCCTGGCCGTGGCCCGCGAGCGGGCGCTGGCCCGTTGGCAGGCCGTCACGGAGGAGCTGCAGGCGGCGGAGCGGCAGTCACGCCGGCAGGCCGACCTGCTCCATGACGTCCTCGAGAGCATCAGCGACGGCGTGTCGGTCATCGACGGCGACGGCCGCTACCTGGTCCACAACCGTGCGGCCCGCGCGATGCTCGGCACGCCCGGCACGGGCCTCCCGCTGCAGACCTGGCACGAGCACTACGAGACCCTCACCGCCGACGGGGCGACCCAGCTGCCCGCCGAGGAGCTGCCCCTCGGGCGCGCCCTCGCCGGGCAGTCGTGCGACGACGTCGACCTGCTGGTGCACGAGGCGGCACGCGGCGGTGCGCGCGTGCTCCGGGTCAGCGCGCACCCGCTCCGGTCGGGCCAGCTGCACGGCGCCGTCGCCGTCTTCTCCGACGTGACCGACCGCACGCGAGCCGAGGCCGAGCTGGAACGGCAGGCGGTCGTGTTCTCGGCGATCACGGACGCCGTCTTCATCACCGACGCCACGGGCACCGTGCTGGACTGCAACGCGGCGGCCGAGCACATGACCGGCTTCACGCGAGCGGACCTGCTGGGCCGGCGGCCGGGCGAGGCGTCCCCCGGGCAGGCCGCCCTCGCCGGGGTGGCCGACGCGCTGCGCCGCGACGGGGAGTGGCGCGGGGACTTCCCGTTCGCCCGGCGGGGGCGCCCGGCGGGAGTCGCCGAGGCGGTGGTCGTCGCCTTGCGCGACGAGCAGGGCCGGCTGACCGGCACCATCAGCGCGCACCGCGACGTCACCGAGGAGCGGCGCACCGCTGCGGCCCTGCGCGAGGCCGAGCAGCGGTTCCGGCTCTCGTTCGTCAACGCGCCGACCGGGGTGCAGATGGCCGACCTGCACTCCGTCGGCTTCGGGCGGCTGCTCGACGTCAACCCCGCGCTCTGCCGCATGCTCGGGATGAGCCGGAGCACACTGCTGCAGCTCACCGTCGCGGACATCACCCACCCGGACGACCGCGCCCAGGACGCCGAGTGGGGCAGGCTGCTGATGAGCGGCGAGCAGGAGCGCGTCCGTCTGGAGAAGCGGTACGTCCGCGCCGACGGCGAGGCCGTCTGGGTCTCGGTCAACGTCGCGGTGGTCCGCGACGAAGAGGGTGCCCCGCTCTACACGGTCACGCAGGTCGAGGACGTCACCGCCCGCCGTCGCGCCCGCGAGGAGCTGCGCCGGGCCAACGCCGAGCTGTCCGGGCTCAACGACGCCCTGGCCCGCACCAACGCCGAGCTGGACCGCTTCACCGCCGCGGTCGCGCACGACCTGAAGAACCCGCTCACGTCGATCTCCGGCTACAGCGAGCTGCTCTTCGACCTGTGCGGGGGCTCGCTCCCGCCCGAGGGCGTCCAGGCCCTCGACGCGGTGCGGCGCAACGCCGACCGGATGCGCACGCTCATCGACGACCTGCTGACGTACGCGCGCGCGGGCAGCGAGCCGTTGCGGCTCTCGCCGGTCGACCTCGCGGACCTCGTGGCGGACGTGGTGGCCGACCTCGGGCCGACGCTGGCCCGGACCGGTGGCACCGTGCGCGCCGGCCAGCTCGGCGAGGTGTACGCCCACCGCGCCCTGCTCCGGCAGGTGCTGGCCAACCTCGTCGGGAACGCCGTGAAGTACGTGGTGCCCGGCGTGTCTCCGCGCGTCACGGTCAGCGCCGAGCCCGCGGAGGGCGGCGGGTGGGTGATCAGCGTCGCGGACAACGGCATCGGCGTCCCGCCGGACGCCACCGAGCGGATCTTCCGGATGTTCCACCGCGAGACGCGCCGGGGCTACGACGGCACCGGCATCGGCCTGGCGACCTGTCAGCGGATCGTCGAGCGGCACGGCGGCCGCATCTGGGTACGCCCCGCCGACGCCGGCGGCTCGGTCTTCGCCTTCACCCTGCCGGCCGCGCCCGCTCAGGCGTTGACGTCGACCAGCACCTTGCCGACCGTGCCGTTGCGCACGGCCTCGTGAGCCTGCGCGGTCGCTGCCAGCGGGAACACGTGGAGCGGAAGCCCGGCGTGCTCGCCGGCCTGCAGCGCACCGTCCGCGACGGCCGCTCCGATCGCAGCGACGGCGTCGAGCTTGGCGGCCTCGGGCATGGTGTAGACGAGGACGAACTGCCAGCGGCTGTTCGACGACAGCAGCTCGGGGGCGGGTAGCGCCAGCTCGTTGCCGCCGTCGTTGGCGTAGATCGCCACCGTCGCGTGGCGGGCCAGCACCGCGCGGTCGAGCGCGGCATTGGCCGCCGGGGCGACCTCGACCACCGTGTCCACGCCCTCGGGGGCCAGGGTGCGCAGCAGCGTCGCCGCGTCGTGGCGGCGGTAGTCCACGGTCTCGTGCGCGCCGGCCGCTGAGGCGAGCCGTGCCTTCTGCGGGCTGCTCACCGTCGTGAGGACCCGGGCGCCGGCCCAGCGGGCGAGCTGGATCGCGGCGTTGCCGACCGCGCCGGCGCCGCCCTGGACGAGCACGGTGCGCCCGTCGAGCGCGCCGGGGGCGAGCCGGCCGGGCAGCCCGTCGCCCAGGGTGAGGCAGCGGTGGGCCGTCATCGCGGGGATGCCGAGGCTCGCGCCGAGCGTGAGCCCCGCCGAGTCCGGGAGCGGGACGGCCTGCCGCTCGGGGAGCACGACGTGCTCCTGGGCGGTGCCGTCGGCCCGCTGCCACGCCGCCTCCCAGAGCCACACCCGCTGGCCGGGCTCGAGGGACGTGCCGCTCCCGGACCGGTCGACCACCCCGGAGCCGTCCTGGTGGGGGACCACGGACGCGAACTTCAGCGGCTGGCCGGGGCCGCCGGCCTCGCGCGCCTTCCAGTCGGTGGGGTTGACCCCGGAGTAGTGGACCCGGACCCGGACCTCGCCCGGCCCGGGCTCGGGCAGCGGCCGGTCGGTCAGCTCGAGGACCTCGGGCCCGCCGCTGCGGGTGTAGGCGATGGCGCGCACGGATGCTCCTCGGGGGCGGTCAGGACGCGGCGGCGGACGAGGGGACGGACGCGGCGGCGGGACGGCGCGGGACGGGCAGCTCGGCCGCCCGGACGCGCAGCGCGAGCACGAGGCGCACGGCGGCGACGACCGTGACGCCGGCCCCGAGCATGTGCAGCGCCACGAGGACCTCGGGGAGCCCGGTGAAGAACTGGACGAAGCCGATGACGCCCTGGCCCAGCTCGACCCCGAGCAGCACGAGCGCGGCGCGGCGGGCGCTCGGCGGCGCGCTCACCGCGGCGAGCGCGAAGACCATCGCCAGCGTCAGCCCGACCATGAGGAACACGCCGTCCGCGTGCAGCTGGCTCATCCGGTCGGGGTCGAGCCCGGTGCGCTTGGCGTCCAGGTCCCCGGCGTGCGGGCCGCTGCCGGTGACGACCGTGCCCAGGTAGAGCACGGCCGCCGTGACCGCGAGGATGGCCAGCCCGAGACGGTGCAGCATCGGGTGCACGACGAGCCGAGCGGGGCCGTCGCCCTCGTCGGCCCGCTGGACGAGCAGGGTGGCCAGGCCGACCAGCACCATGGAGAGCAGGAAGTGCAGCATCACGACCCACGGGTTGAGCTTCGTGAGGACCGTGATGCCGCCGATGACGGCCTGCAGCGGGATGCCGAGGAAGAGCGCGAGCGCGATCCGGACCGGGCCGCTGCGCCGGGGGCGGGCGCGGACGGCTGCGATCAGCGTCAGGACCGCGACGAACGCGAGCACGAACGTCAGCAGCCGGTTGCCGAACTCGATGGCGCCGTGGATGCCCAGCTCGCCGTGGGTGACGTACGACTCCTCGCCGCACTTGGGCCAGGTGGGGCACCCGAGGCCGCTGGCCGTGAGTCGGACCGCGCCGCCGGTGACGACGATGACGACGTTCGCGACGACGGAGGCCCAGGCCAGCAGGCGCACCGTGCGCCAGGTCGGGTTCCCGATCAACGGGGCACGGCGGAGCAGGTCGGGCACGCCGTCAAGGGTAAGCCGCAGGCGGGTGGGGGGCGTCGCCGAACGGCGTCGCGAGGATCACTCCCAGCGGAAGAAGCGGGCGGCGAGGGCGCCGGCGCCGGTCGCCCAGGCCAGCAGCACCAGGACGTCCTTGAGGGGGAGGGCCGCGTCGTGCTCGAGCACTGCTCGAAGCCCCTCCGAGAGCGCGGCGAGCGGCAGCAGCTCGAACACGCCGGCGGCGGCCGCGGGATAGTCCGAGAGCGGGACGACGACGCCGCCGGCCAGCAGCAGCAGCACCCAGACGAGGTTGGCGCCGGCAAGGGTGGCCTCGGCGCGCAGGGTCCCGGCCATGAGCAGGGCGAGCGCGGTGAAGGCGGCGGTCGCGGCGACGAGGAGGACGACGACGGCGGCAGGGTTGCCGTGCGGGTGCCAGCCGAGCAGGAGCGCGGTGCCGCCCAGCAGGACGACCTGGAGCGCCTCGACCGCGAGGACGGCCAGGGCCTTGGCCGTCAGCAGGGCCCACCGGGGCAACGGGGTGGAGCCGAGCCGCTTGAGCACGCCGTAGCGGCGCTCGAAGCCCGTCGCGATCGCCTGGCCGGTGAAGGCGATCGACATCACCGCGAGCGCCAGCACCCCGGGCGTGATCGCGTCGACCCGTCGCGTGCCGGGGTCGAGGTCGCCGACGTCCACGGTCGCCCCGACGACGAGCAGCAGCGCGGGGATGACCATGGTGAGCAGCAGCTGCTCGCCGTTGCGCAGCAGCATCTTGAGCTCGAAGGCCGCCTGGGCGAGCACCATGCGGCGCGCCGGCGCCGCTCCCGGGCGCGGTGCGAACGCGGACGCCGCGCCGCTCAGCGGGGCCGTCGCGGCCGAGGGGACGGCCGTCACGCGCGCAGCTCCCGGCCGGTGACGTCGAGGAACACGTCCTCCAGTGTGCGGCGTCCCACCGACAGCCCCTCCGGCATCACCCCGTGGGCGGCGCACCACGCGGTGACCGTCGCCAGGGTCTGCGGCGTCATGGGGCCGGCCACCCGGTAGCGGCCCGGCAGCGCCTCCACCGCGGAGGCGCCCTCCGGCAGCGCGAGCAGCAGGTCCGCGAGGTCGAGGCCGGGCCGGGCGTCGAAGGTCAGCGACTCGTCCGGGCCGCGGGCCGTCAGCTCGGCCGGGGTGCCGGACGCGACGACCCGCCCGGCGTCGATGACGTGGACCATGTCCGCGAGCCGCTCGGCCTCGTCGAGCAGGTGCGTGGTGAGGACCACGGTGACCCCGGCGGCGCGCAGGTCGTTGACCAGGTCCCACGTGGCGTGCCGGGCCTGCGGGTCCAGCCCGGCGGTGGGCTCGTCGAGGAAGACCAGCTCGGGGCGGCCGATGACCGCGAGCGCCAGCGCCAGCCGCTGCTGCTGGCCGCCGGAGAGCCGGCGGTACGGCGTCCCCAGCGCCGGGCGCAGGCCCAGCCGCTCGATGAGCAGCTGCGGGTCGAGCGGGTGCGCGTGCAGGGCTGCGGCGTGGCGCAGCACCTCGAGGGGCCGCACGGCGTTCGGCACCCCGCCGCCCTGGAGCATGACGCCGACCCGGGGCCGCAGCTGCCGCGCGTCGCGCACGGGGTCCAGCCCGAGCACGCGCACCTGCCCCGCGTCCGGGCGCCGGTAGCCCTCGCACGTCTCGATCGTGGTCGTCTTGCCCGCGCCGTTCGGCCCGAGCACGGCGGTGACCGTCCCGCGCTCCACGCGCAGGCTCAGCCCGTCCACCGCGCGCACCGACGCGTACCGCTTGACGAGGTCGGTGACCTCGACGGCGGCAGGGGTGGGCACGCATCCGATGGTAGGTGCCACTGACCCTGGGCAGCGATCGCAGCTCCGGTTAGGGCAGCCTTCCGTGACGAGGGCCACCGCGCGGCTGTCGGCAGCGGGAAGCTATTTACGACACACTTGTGTTGTGCAAAGCGTGGCCGATACTTCGGAGAGCTCTGCCCCTGTGCAGCAGCACGCTGCCGGACCCCAGGGGCCGGACGCTCGCACCCGCGACCGGGTCGCCCGCGCGATCCTCGAGGGCGGCCCCACGACCGCCGCGGCGCTCGCCGAGCAGCTCGGGCTGACGCCGACCGCCGTCCGCCGCCACCTGGACGCCCTCGTCGAGGCGGGCCTGGTGGAGACGCGCGAGCAGCGCGTGGCCGGCCCCCGCCGGCGCGGCCGCCCGGCCAAGGAGTTCGCGCTGACGGTCAGCGGGCACGCCGCCATGACGACGGCGTACGACGACCTGGCCGTCGCGGCGCTGCGGTTCCTCGGAGCGACCGGCGGCGACCGGGCCGTCGAGGCCTTCGCCCAGACGCGCGCCGCGGAGATCGAGTCCCGCTACGCTTCCGCGGTCGACGCGGCCGGCCCCCACGTCGAGGACCGGGTGCGCGCCCTCGCCTCGGCCCTCAGCGCGGACGGCTACGCGGCCAGCGTGCACTCCGGGCCGGCGGGCGGCGCGCAGCTCTGCCAGGGCCACTGCCCGGTGCAGAGCGTGGCCGCGCAGTTCCCCCAGCTGTGCGACGCCGAGGCCGAGTCCTTCGCCCGGCTCGTCGGCGCGCCGGCGCGCCGGCTGGCCACTCTCGCCCACGGCGAGCACGTGTGCACGACCCACATCAGCGGCTCGTCCGCTGCTTCCGACCTCAGCCCCCACGTCCGTGGGGGCTCGCCATCCCGCACCACCACTCCGTCTGGAGGGACGTCCCGATGACCCAGACCGCCCACCCCGAGCTCGAGGGCCTCGGCCGTTACGAGTACGGCTGGGCCGACCCGGACGCGGCCGGCGCCGTGGCCCGGCGTGGCCTCAACGAGGACGTCGTCCGCGACATCTCGGCCCGCAAGAACGAGCCCGAGTGGATGCTCGAGGCGCGCCTCAAGGGCCTCCGCCTGTTCGGCAAGAAGCCGATGCCCGACTGGGGCTCGGACCTCACCGGAATCGACTTCGACAACATCAAGTACTTCGTGAAGTCGACGGAGAAGCAGGCGGCCTCGTGGGAGGAGCTCCCCGAGGACATCAAGGCGACGTACGACCGGCTCGGCATCCCGGAGGCGGAGAAGCAGCGCCTCGTCGCGGGTGTCGCCGCGCAGTACGAGTCCGAGGTCGTCTACCACAAGATCCGTGAGGACCTCGAGGAGCAGGGCGTCGTCTTCCTCGACACCGACACCGCGCTCAAGGAGCACCCCGAGCTCTTCAAGGAGTACTTCGGCTCGGTCATCCCGACCGGAGACAACAAGTTCTCCGCGCTCAACACGGCGGTGTGGTCCGGCGGCTCGTTCATCTACGTGCCCAAGGGCGTCCACGTCGAGATCCCGCTGCAGGCCTACTTCCGGATCAACACCGAGAACATGGGCCAGTTCGAGCGGACGCTGATCATCGTCGACGAGGACGCCTACGTCCACTACGTCGAGGGCTGCACGGCGCCGATCTACTCGAGCGACTCGCTGCACTCGGCCGTCGTCGAGATCATCGTGAAGAAGGGCGCCCGCTGCCGCTACACGACGATCCAGAACTGGTCCAACAACGTCTACAACCTCGTCACCAAGCGCGCGGTGTGCCACGAGGGCGCGACGATGGAGTGGATCGACGGCAACCTCGGGTCCAAGGTCACCATGAAGTACCCGGCCGTCTGGCTGGTCGGTGAGCACGCCAAGGGCGAGACGCTGTCGGTCGCGTTCGCCGGCGAGGGCCAGCACCAGGACGCCGGGTCGAAGATGGTCCACGCCGCGCCGCACACCTCGAGCTCGATCGTCTCCAAGTCGGTCGCGCGCGGTGGCGGCCGGACGTCCTACCGGGGCCTGGTCCAGGTCCTGGAGGGCGCGCACCACAGCAAGAGCACGGTCCGCTGCGACGCGCTGCTGGTCGACACGATCAGCCGCTCGGACACCTACCCCTACGTCGACGTCCGCGAGGACGACGTGCAGATGGGGCACGAGGCCACGGTCTCCAAGGTCAGCGAGGACCAGCTCTTCTACCTCATGTCCCGCGGCATGAGCGAGGAAGAGGCCATGGCCATGATCGTGCGCGGCTTCATCGAGCCGATCGCGCGCGAGCTGCCCATGGAGTACGCGCTCGAGCTCAACCGGCTCATCGAGCTTCAGATGGAGGGCGCGGTCGGATGACCGAGCAGGCAATTCCCAGCGGTACCGAGATCGCGGGGGCCGTCGTGGCGGCCCCCGCCGGGGGCGTGGCCGTCAAGGAGCACTCCCACGGCGGTGCGGCGATCGACGTCCGCAACCGCGCGGACCGTCCCGCGTCGTTCGACCCGGCGGACTTCCCGGCCCTGACCGGCCGGGAGGAGGACTGGCGGTTCACGCCGCTGGACCGGCTGCGCGGCCTGCAGGGCGACGGCGATGCCGCTGCTGGGGCCGACGGCGAGGCCAGGGTCGACGTCGACGCCGCCCCCGAGGCGCGCGTGGAGGTCGTCGGCCGCGACGACGAGCGGCTCGGCCGCGCCGGCAAGCCCGGCGACCGGGTCGCGGCGCGCGCGTGGGCGGGCTTCGAGAAGGCGACGGTCGTCTCGTTCCCCGCCGAGGCCGTGGCCTCGCGCCCGACCTACCTCACCGTGCAGGGCCAGGGCGGCACCGCGTTCGGGCACACCCTCGTCGAGCTCGGCCCGTTCGCCCAGGCGACGGTCGTGCTCGACCACCGGGGCAGCGGGGCGTACGCCGCCGGCCTCGAGGTGCTCGTCAGCGACAGCGCGCAGCTGACTCTCGTGTCCGTCCAGGACTGGGACGACGACGGCGTGCACCTGTCCCAGCACACGATCCGGCTGGGCCGGGACGCCACGCTCAAGCACTTGGTGGTCACCCTCGGCGGCGACGTCGTCCGGGTGACCCCGCAGGTCGCGTTCGACGCCCCCGGCGGCGACGTCGAGCTGCTCGGCCTCTACTTCGCCGACGCCGGCCAGCACCAGGAGCACCGGCTCTTCGTCGACCACGCGGTCCCGAACTGCCGCAGCAACGTGCTCTACAAGGGCGCGCTGCAGGGCGACTCGGCGCACACCGTCTGGGTCGGCGACGTGCTGATCCGGGCCGAGGCCGAGGGCACCGACACCTACGAGCTCAACCGCAACCTCGTCCTCACCGACGGGGCGCGCGCGGATTCGGTGCCGAACCTCGAGATCGAGACCGGCGAGATCGAGGGTGCCGGCCACGCCAGCGCCACCGGCCGCTTCGACGACGAGCAGCTGTTCTACCTTCAGGCCCGCGGCATCCCGGAGATCGAGGCCCGCCGCCTCGTCGTGCTCGGCTTCTTCGCCGAGCTCGTCCAGCGCGTGCGCGTGCCGGAGCTGCAGGAGCGGCTGCTCGGCTCGATCGAGGCCGAGCTCGCGTCCGCGTACGCCCCCGCGGAGCAGGGCGCATGAGCTCGCGCGTCTGCGCGCTCGGCGAGCTCGAGCTCGACGAGCCCAAGCGCGTGACGGTCGACGGCACCGCCGTCGCCGTCGTGCGCACCGCCGAGGGCGTCTTCGCCATTCACGACACCTGCAGCCACGCGAACGTGCCGCTGTCGCAGGGCGAGGTCGAGGACTGCCGGATCGAGTGCTGGCTGCACGGGTCGATGTTCGACCTGCGCACCGGCGAGCCGTCCGGCCTGCCCGCGACCAAGCCCGTTCCCGTCTACCCCGTGACCGTCGACGGCGACGACGTCTTCGTCGACGTCGAGGTCGCGCTCAACGAAGCCAGCTGAGGAGCCTTCTTCCAATGTCCACGCTCGAGGTCCGCGACCTCCAGGTCACCGTCGACACCGGCGAGACGGGTGCCAAGCAGATCCTGCGGGGGGTCGACCTCACGATCCGCTCCGGCGAGACGCACGCGATCATGGGCCCGAACGGCTCCGGCAAGTCCACGCTGGCCTACTCGATCGCGGGCCACCCCAAGTACACCGTCACCGGCGGGTCGGTCACGCTCGACGGCGAGGACGTCCTCGCGATGAGCGTGGACGAGCGCGCGCGGGCGGGCCTCTTCCTCGCGATGCAGTACCCCGTCGAGGTCCCTGGCGTCTCCGTGTCGAACTTCCTGCGCACCGCGGCCACCGCCGTGCGCGGCCAGGCCCCCGCGCTGCGCACCTGGGTCAAGGAGGTCCGCGAGGCGATGGACCGGCTCGGCATCGACCCGGCCTTCGCCGAGCGCAACGTCAACGAGGGCTTCTCCGGCGGTGAGAAGAAGCGCCACGAGATCCTCCAGCTCGAGCTGCTCAAGCCGAAGATGGCCGTGCTCGACGAGACCGACTCCGGCCTCGACATCGACGCCCTCAAGGTCGTCAGCGACGGGGTCAACCGGGTGCGCGCCACCGGCGACACCGGCGTCCTGCTGATCACGCACTACACCCGCATCCTGCGCTACATCCAGCCCGACTTCGTCCACGTCTTCGTCGAGGGCAAGGTCGTGGAGGAGGGTGGCAAGGAGCTCGCCGACCGGCTCGAGGCCGAGGGCTACGAGCGGTACGTGAAGAAGGCTTCGTGACGTCTCCTGCCGTCACCGGCCCGGCGGCTCCGTTCGCGGAGCCGCCGCTGGACGTCGCCCGCGTGCGCGCGGACTTCCCGGTCCTCGCGCGCACGGTCCACGACGGCAAGCCGCTGGTCTACCTCGACAGCGCCGCGACCTCGCAGAAGCCGCGGCAGGTCCTCGAGGCGCTCGACCGCTACTACGCGCTGCACAACGCCAACGTCCACCGTGGCGTGCACGCCCTCGCGGAGGAGGCCACGGCGCTCTACGAGGGCGCCCGCGACAAGGTCGCCGCCTTCGTCGGCGCGGCCCGCGAGGAGATCGTCTTCACGAAGAACTCCACCGAGGCGCTCAACCTGGTGGCCAACGTGCTGGTGTGGGGCGCGGGGCCGTACCGCGTGGGCCCGGGCGACGAGGTGCTCGTCACCGAGATGGAGCACCACTCCAACATCGTCCCGTGGCAGCTGCTGTGCGAGCGGACCGGCGCCACCCTGCGCTGGATCGGCATCACCGACGACGGCCGGCTCGACCTGGCCCAGCTCGACGAGCTGCTCACCGAGCGGACGAAGGTCGTCTCGCTGGTGCACGTGTCCAACATCCTCGGGACCGTGAACCCGGTGTCCGAGATCGCCCGCCGGGCCAAGGCCGTCTCCGGCGCGCTCGTGGTCGTGGACGCCTCGCAGGCGGTGCCGCAGCTGCCGTACGACGTCGCCGCGCTCGCCGCCGACGGCGTCGACCTCGTCGCGTTCACCGGTCACAAGATGCTCGCGCCGACCGGCATCGGCGTGCTCTGGGGCCGGCGCGCGGTCCTCGAGGAGCTTCCGCCCTTCCTCGGCGGCGGCGAGATGATCTCGGTCGTCACCATGGCCGGCTCGACCTACGCGGCGCTGCCGCACAAGTTCGAGGCCGGGACCCCGCCGATCGCGCAGGCCGTCGGCCTCGGCGCCGCGGTCGACTACCTCACCGAGCTCGGCATGGCCGCGGTGGCCGCGCACGAGCAGGCGCTCACCGCGTACGCGCTGGAGCGGCTGCAGGAGGTCGAGGGGCTGCGCGTCATCGGCCCGTGGTCGCCGGTCGACCGCGGGGGAGCCGTCTCGTTCGTGCTCGACACCGCCCGTGGCCCGGTCCACTCGCACGACGTCGGCCAGGTGCTGGACGCCCAGGGCGTGGCCGTGCGGGTCGGCAACCACTGCGCCCGCCCGGTGTGCGACCGGTTCGGCGTGCCCGCGACCACGCGCGCGTCGTTCTACGTCTACTCCACGACGGACGAGGTCGACGCGCTGGTCACGGGGCTGGCGAAGGTGAAGGAGTGGTTCGGGTGAGCGTCGACGCGCTCTACCAGGAGATCATCCTCGACCACTACCGCAACCCGCGGCACAAGGGCCTGCGCGAGCCTTTCACGACCGAAGCGCATCACGTGAACCCCACATGTGGTGACGAGGTCACGCTGCGGGTGAGGCTGTCCGGCTCGGGCGACTCGGCCACCGTCGAGGACGTCTCGTACGCCGGGGAGGGCTGCTCGATCAGCCAGGCGTCGACCTCGGTGCTCAGCGAGCTGGTGACCGGCCGCACCGTGGCCGAGGGCATGCAGGCGGCCGACTCCTTCCTGGCGCTCCTGCAGGGCGGCACCGCCGCGGAGGCCGACGAGGACGTGCTCGGCGACGGTGTCGCGTTCGCCGGCGTCGCCCGCTACCCGGCCCGGGTGAAGTGCGCCCTGCTCGGCTGGATGGCATGGAAGGACGCGACCGCCCGCGCGGTTGCACACGAGAGCACGAACGACGAGCAGGAGGCAGTGCGATGACGGAGCCCGTGACGCAGCCGACCGGGACGGACGCTGCGGTCGACGCGGTCGATCTGGCGACCGTCGACGAGGTCGAGGAGGCCCTGCGCGACGTCGTCGACCCCGAGCTCGGCATCAACGTGGTCGACCTGGGGCTGGTCTACGGCATCACCGTGGACGACCGCTCGCGGACCGCCGTCCTCGACATGACGCTCACGTCGGCGGCCTGCCCGCTGACCGACGTCATCGAGGACCAGACCCGCTCGGTGCTGCACGGCATGGTCGACGACGTCCGCATCAACTGGGTGTGGATGCCGCCGTGGGGGCCGGACAAGATCACCGACGACGGCCGCGACCAGCTGCGCGCGCTCGGCTTCAACGTCTGACCGTCGCCCGCTAGGGTCGCCGGCGTGCAGACGCCACCCGACACCGGCCCGCTGCTGGCCGGCCCGCCGGTCGGGGAGTCCGACCCGCGGGCGCTGCTGCTGGGCTACCTCGACTGGTACCGCGAGGCGCTCTTCCGCAAGCTCGATGGCCTGACCGAGGAGCAGCTGCGCACCCCGGTGGAGGGGCTCGGCTGGCCGGTGCTGGCGCTCGTCAAGCACCTGGGGTGGGTCGAGCGCCGCTGGCTGCGGTGGGGCTTTCTGGCCGAGGACGTCCTCGGCCGGCCGCCGGGCGGGACGCCGGCCGAGTGGCGCATCGAGCCGGACGAGCCGACCGCGGACGTCGTCGCGGCCTACCGCGCGCAGGTGGAGCGGTCGCGTGCCATCACCGCGGCTGCCGGGCTCGACGAGCCGTCGGCCGTCGGGGGCCGGTTCCCGACGCCCGAGGCCGCGCCGCCCATGGGGCGCATCCTCTTCCACCTGCTGCAGGAGTACGCCCGTCATCTCGGGCAGTTGGACGCCGCCCGCCAGCTGCTCGACGGGGTCACCGGCCCGTAGCTCAGCGCAGCGGCGCCGGCAGGGCGCGCGCCTCCAGGGAGACCTGCTCGGCGGGCAGCGGCCGCGCGTAGAGGTAGCCCTGGGCGACGTCGCACCCGGCCAGGCGCAGCTCCTCCTCCGTCTCGGGCGTCTCGACCCCCTCGGCCACGACGACGAGGCCGAGGTCGTGGGCGAGCGCGATGGTGGAGCGGACGATCGCGGCCGAGCGGGGGCACGTGGTCATGTCGCCGACGAAGCTGCGGTCCATCTTCAGCTCGGACGCCGTCAGGTCCCGCAGGTAGCTCAGCGAGCTGTAGCCCGTCCCGTAGTCGTCGATGGAGATCGTCACGCCGATCCTCCGCAGGGCCTCCAACGCACGCAGCGTCTGCGCACGCTCCTTCATGAAGCTGTCTTCGGTGATCTCGAGTACCAGGAACTCGGGCTCGAGCCCGTGCCGCCACAGGAGCGACGCCACCAGGTCGGGCAGGTCGGGCATCAGCAGGTCGGCCGGCGCGAGGTTGACCGACAGCTTCGGCCGGGCCCCGGCGCCGTGCCACCGGGCGGCCTGCTCGACCGCCTGCCCCAGGACCGCGCGCGCCAGGTCGCGCCCGCGCCCGATGAGCTCGGCCAGCGGCAGGATCTCCGCCGGGCCGACCAGGCCGCGCCCCGGGTGGCTCCAGCGGACGAGCGCCTCCAGCCCGAGGACCGCGCCGCTGCGCAGGCACAGCTGGGGCTGGTAGTGCAGCACGAGGCGCCCGTGCCCCGCCTCGCCGCCGAGGACCGCGCGCAGGCTCTCCCCGAGGCGCAGCCGGTCCAGCCGCTCGTCGTCGACGGTGGAGTACGCCCGGGCTCCCGGGCCGGCCTTGGCGGCGTACATCGCGATGTCGGCCCTGCGCAGCAGCTCCGCCACGCCTTCGCCCGCCCCACCCGCCGCGACCCCCACGGAGGCCGACACGTGGACGGCGATGCCGGCCAGGGCGACCGGGCCGTCGAGGCTCCGCCGCAGCCTGCTGGCCAGCGCGAGCCCTTCCTGCTCGCCCGCGGCGGGGATCAGCACGGCGAACTCGTCACCTCCCAGCCGGGTGAGCAGCCCGGAGCCCGGGATGCACGCCGACCAGCGGGCGGCGAGCTCGACGAGCAGCTCGTCGCCCACGCTGTGCCCCAGCGAGTCGTTGACCTCCTTGAAGCGGTCGACGTCGAAGAGCAGCACCGCCGCCGGCACGTCGGGATGGTCGCCGAAGTGGCGCTCGGCCGCCTCGTGGAAGGCGCGCCGGTTCGCCAACCCGGTGAGCTCGTCGGTCCGCGCCTCCTTCCTGCTCTGCGCCAGCGAGTGCACGTCCCGCACGGCGAGGACCGCGCGCGCAAGGACGCCCACGACCGCCGCGGCGGCGAGCGCCACGCAGGAGGCCGGCTGCCGGCTCAGCCCCGCGAGCACGAGGGTGACGACGGCGACGGTGCCCAGCGCCGTCGGCACGGCGAGGACCGCCCACCACGCCAGCGGCCGCGTGACCCGGTCACGCGGCCGTGCCCAGGCGGCCAGCAGGCACAGGCACACCGCGCTGCCGTAGAGCAGGTCGGGCAGCAGGTTGTGCGGGGTGTAGGTGCCCGCAGCCGACTGCGCCAGCCACACCGTGTCACCCAGGGTCTGGGCCAGCAGGCCGAGGCCGAGCAGGAGCAGGTTGCGCTCGGGCCGCCAGTCCGCGACGGCGAACATCAGGGCGACGAGCATGACGAGCAGCAGGTCGGCGATCGGGAACATCGCCGTGGAGAGCCGGCCCCCGGCCGAGGTAGGAGCCCAGGCGCCGAGCAGCACGCCGAGCCCGGCGGCGCTCAGGCCGGCGATCACGCCGTCGAGCCACAAGGTGGAGGGCAGGCGGGACACCCGGTCCCGCAGCATGAGCATGGCCGCGACGAACGAGCACGGGAAGAGCGCGAGCCAGCACGCCTCGGACACCCGGACCGAGCCCACGAGCGTGCGGTTCGGGACGAGCCCGGACATGGCGAGCGAGCCGATGCCGTAGACGAGCAGCCCGCCGCCGAACACGAGCCAGGGCAGCCGCCCGCTCCGCGACCGCCCGGCGCCGCGCACGAGGATCAGCACCGTGCCGGTGACGGAGAGGCAGAGCTCGGCGAGCGCGTCGACGCTCGCGCCCGCTCCGCTCCGGTTCAGCCCCAGGGAGGCCACGACGAAGTGGAGCGTGTAGCCGGCCAGCACCGCCACGAGGACCACGCGTACCGGGCGCGGGGCGTCCAGCAGGTCGCGCGGGCGGGCGGGGGTCACGCCCGCAGATCGGCAGCCGGCGCCACGACTTTGGTCGGAACGCGCCTCACTCGCACGAACGGGCGAGCACCTGCGGGATGCAGGTGCCCGCCCGTGCGGGGGGACGGGAGCGTCAGAGCCGCGTCGAGCGGATGAGCACCGGGCTGGCGATGACCGTCTGGTTGCGGGCGCCCTTGAAGGTGAGCGTCCGCCCGTTGATGAACTGGATGCCGGTCGTGGACGCCGTCGTGCGGACCCGGATGGTGCGCGACGGGTTCCACATCACCTTGCCGTAGCTGCCGTCGCGGAACCGCAGGACGCAGGTGTAGGTCCGCGCCCGGTCCGTCGTGCAGCCCTGCAGCTGGTTGTTGAGCATCCACTGCTCGACGATGCGGTAGGACTCGGCGGCCCGCGTCGGCTGGCCGTTACGGCTCAGGTCGATCCCCATGTAGCCCTTCGTGTCCCAGGCGTACCAGTACACGCGGGAGACGCCGTTGGCGGCGTTGAGCAGCAGCGTGCGGGCGACGTACGACGCGGCGTTGGCGTCGTTGTACGTCCGCGGCGCGCCTGCGTTGTTCAGCTGCGCGCCGTAGTTGATCTCGGTGTTCCAGATCGGCTTGCTCACCCGGCTGGTCGCCATCGCCGCCTTGGCGGTGTTGATCAGCGCGAGCGAGCCCTCCGGGCCGGCGGTCGGCGCCGGGTAGGGGTGCAGCCCGATCACGTCGGAGTACCTCGCGCCGCCGGCCTGCAGGAAGGTGCGGAAGTACGCCTGGTCGCTCGGGTTGCGCAGCGAGAAGCCGGGGCTCACCACCGTGGCGGTCGGGTCGACCCGCTTGATGATCGTTCGCGCCTCGCGGGTGAGCTGCACCATCTGGGCGACCGTGCCGGTCCAGAACGTGGAGAGGTTCGGCTCGTTCCAGATCTGGTAGGCCCGGACCCGGCCCTTGTAGCGCTGCGCCACCTCGGTGACGTACTCGCGCCAGTAGGTCACGCTGCGGGGCATCGCCGCGGCGCCGAGGCCGTAGACGTCCTGGGACGTGGCCTTCGACGACGCCCAGGCCGGCGTCGCGCCGAGGACGACCAGCGGCGACGCGCCGTACCGGTTCGCCGTGTTCACGGCGGTGTCGAGGGCCGTGAAGTTCCAGGTTCCGCGGGCGGGCGACACCTCGTTCCAGCGCCCGCCGACGTCCCAGAGGCGGGCGGACCCGACGGGGAGGCCGGGCTGGACGCCCTTGGCGAGCGTGGCCTGGTGCAGGCCGAAGTACGCGCGGGGGACGGTGACGGTGGCGGCCGACGCGGTGGACGCGGGAAGGGCTGCGAGCAGCGGGGCTGCGACCGCGGCGGCGGCGAGGCCGGCGAGGCGGGCACGGAGCGGACGGTGTGGCACTGGGTTTCTCCTCACGAGTCCTTTTCTAGCGGGCCGTCTGGGCCCTATTGCGAAAGACGCGCCGTAGCGGGGGAAACGTTCATCCGCGTTCCGACGCGATACGTCAGAGCCGGGTGCTGCGCAGGAGCACCGGGCTCCCGATGACCGTCTGGTTGCGCGCGCCGCGGAACCGCAGCGTGCGGCCGTTGACGAACTCGACACCTGTCGTGAACTTCGTGGTTCGGACGCGCACGGCGCGCGAGGGGTTCCACATCACCGTGGCGTACGAGCGGCTCGAGTAGCGCAGCGTGCAGGTGTAGGTACGTCGGCCGTCCACCGTGCACCCCTGCAGCCGTGCTCCCTGCATCCACTTCTGCGTGATCCGGTAGGCCTGCCCGGCCCGGGTCTGCCGGTTGTCGCGGCTCAGGTCGATGCCGAGGAAGCCGCGGGTGTCCCAGCCGTACCAGAACACGCGCGACACCCCGTTGGCTGCATTCAGCAGCAGGGTCCGCGAGACGTACGAGGCGGCGGTCGAGTCCGAGTAGCTGCGCGGCGGCGCGCCGTTGTAGCCGGCGCCGTAGTTGACCTCGGTGTTCCAGATCGGCTTGGAGACGCGGGCTCTGCGCAGCGCCTGCCTGGCCGAGTTGAGCAGCGCGACCGAGCCCTCCGGGCCGGCGGTCGGAGCGGGGTAGAGGTGCAGGGCGACGACGTCGACGGCGGCGCCGCCTCCGGCCTTGAGGAACCGGGTCATCCACGGGATGTTGGTCGGGCGGCGCGTCGCGAAGCCCGGGCTCACGACGGTGGCGTTCCTGTCGACGCGCTTGATGATCCTGCTCGCCTCCCGGGTCAGCTGGGCCATCTGCGCGGGCGTCCCGGTCCAGAACGTCTCGACGTTCGGCTCGTTCCAGATCTGGTACGTGCGGACGCGGCCCTTGTAGCGCTGGGCGACCTTCGTGACGTACTCCCTCCAGTAGGCGAGGCTGCGCGGCATCGACGCCGCGCCCGGCCCGTACGGGCTGGCCTGCGTCGGCCGGGAGGCGGCCCAGGTGGGCGTCTGGCCGAGCACGATCATCGGCTGGGCCTTCTTGGCGATGCTCGTGGCGACGGCGGTGTCGAGCTTGCTGAAGTCCCACCGGTTCCGGGAGGGCTCGACGTCGCGCCAGAGGGCCCCGACGTCCCAGAGCCGCACCGAGCCGACGGGGACGCCGGGGAAGACGCCGTTGCCGAGGGCGGTCTGGTGCATCCCGAAGTACGCCTTGGGAACCGTCACCGTGGCCGCCGAGGCGGCGGGCGCGGGGAGGGCGGCGACGAGGGGGAGGGCCGTGGCCCCCGCGGTCAGCAGTGCGGCGCCGCGCGAGCGCAGCGAGGTCGCGCGGCCGGGGGCGGTGCGGGAGGTCCAGGGGCGGGGGAGCGGGAGCCGTCGGAACTGCAAAGGGCTACTCCTCGGAGTGCGAGATTGTCGAGGGCGGGCGGATCGCCGCCCCTGACAAAGGATGCGCCGTACCTGACCGTCCGTTCAGCGACGTTAGGTACGTCACGCGCTGATTGTGAGGCCGGAAAACCAGGCCGAGCCGCCGCTGCGTGCTGGCGTAGACTGCTGTCGTGCCTTCCGTCCGTACGCCCTGACGCGCCGGCGTCCGGCCCCGCCCGCTGCGGGACGCCGCCCCCGTCCGCCCGTCGACCCGCCGTACCGGAGAGCCCCTCGTGATCACCGCAACTGGCCTGGAGCTGCGCGCCGGCTCCCGCATTCTGATGTCGGAAGTCTCCTTCCGTATCGCCCCTGGTGACCGGGTCGGGCTCGTCGGCCGCAATGGGGCCGGCAAGACGACGCTCACCAAGGTGCTCGCGGGCGAGGGGCTGCCCGCGGCCGGCACGGTGACGCACTCGGGGGCGATCGGCTACCTCCCCCAGGACCCTCGCACCGGCAATCTCGACGTGCTGGCCCGTGACCGGATCCTCTCCGCGCGCGGCCTCGACGAGGTCGTGCGCGGCCTGCGCGAGGCCGAGGGCCAGATGGCGAGCGTCGACCCCGAGACGCACGAGCGCGCCATGCGCCGCTACTCCCGCCTCGACGCGGAGTTCACCGCCAAGGGCGGCTACGCGGCAGAGGCCGAGGCGGCCACGATCGCCTCGAGCCTCGGGCTGCCCGACCGTGTGCTGGGCCAGCCGCTGCACACCCTGTCCGGCGGCCAGCGTCGCCGTGTCGAGCTCGCGCGCATCCTCTTCTCGGGGACCGACTCGGACACCACGTTGCTGCTCGACGAGCCGACCAACCACCTGGACGCCGACTCGATCGCCTGGCTGCGCGAGTTCCTCCCGCGGCACAAGGGAGGGCTGGTCGTCATCAGCCACGACGTCGGCCTGCTCGAGGCGACGGTCAACCGGGTGCTCCACCTGGACGCGAACCGCGCGACGATCGACACCTACAACGTGGGCTGGAAGGCGTACCTCGAGGCCCGCGAGGCGGACGAGCGGCGCCGCAAGCGCGAGCGGGCCAACGCGGAGAAGCAGGCGTCGGTGCTGCTCGCCCAGGCCGCGAAGATGGGCGCCAAGGCCACCAAGGCCAAGGCCGCCCAGGGCATGGCCAAGCGGGCCGAGAAGATGCTGTCCGGGCTCGAGGACATCCGCGCCTCGGACAAGGTGGCCAAGCTGCGGTTCCCGGAGCCGGCGCCGTGCGGAAAGACCCCGCTCATGGCGGCGGGGCTGTCGAAGTCGTACGGCTCGCTGGAGATCTTCACGGACGTCGACCTCGCGATCGACAAGGGCAGCCGGGTCGTCGTGCTCGGGCTCAACGGCGCCGGCAAGACGACGCTGCTGCGCATCCTCGGCGGCGTCGAGAAGGCGGACACCGGCGAGATCCAGCCCGGCCACGGGCTGCGCCTCGGCTACTACGCCCAGGAGCACGAGACGCTCGACCCCGGGCGGACCGTGCTGGAGAACATGCGCTCGGCCGCCCCGGACCTTCCCGAGCTGGAGGCCCGCCGCGTGCTGGGGTCCTTCCTGTTCTCGGGCGAGGACGTCGACAAGCCGGCGGGCGTGCTGTCCGGCGGCGAGAAGACCCGGCTCGCGCTCGCGACCCTCGTCGTGTCGAGCGCGAACGTGCTGCTGCTCGACGAGCCGACCAACAACCTCGACCCGGCCAGCCGCGACGAGGTGCTCGCCGCGCTCGCCGGCTACAAGGGCGCCGTGGTCCTCGTGACCCACGACGAGGGGGCCGTCGACGCGCTCGACCCGGAGCGCGTCCTGCTGCTGCCCGACGGGGTCGAGGACCTCTGGAACCCGGAGTACGCCGACCTCGTCGCCCTGGCCTGAGAGCAGCGTGCGGCACGTCCTCGGTGGCCGAAGGCCCACCGGGAACGTTTGCACACTGGATCACTAGAAGTTTTCGCTCTGTGACCGCTTCGAGACGTGTTCGGGGCGATCATTCGGGTACACCCCGGACACGCCGCTCCTGATCGTCGGGAGGGGCCGGCACGACCGACGGTGGGACGCCCGAGGAGGCGACGGAGTGGCCGATCAGTTGAGGAAGGGCGCCCGGGTCACAGGCAACGACCGGGCGAAACTCGCCACCGAGCTGAAGCGGAAGTACTCGAGCGGCTCGAGCATCCGGGCCCTCGCCGAGGAGACGGGCCGTTCGTACGGCTTCGTCCATCGGATGCTCACCGAGTCCGGGGTCCAGCTGCGCGGCCGTGGGGGAGCCACGCGCGGGAAGAAAGCCTCGTAACGGGACCGCGCGGCCCTGACGGGCCGTCCGCTCAGCGAGAAACAGGCCCGCGGGCGGGACTTCCCGCCCGCGGGCCCTGTGTTGTGTTGACCGGTCGTCCTGTCAACGGTCCCGGACGGCCGGAGGAGGCACGTGTCGCACTCGCAGTGGATGGCCCTGCGCTCGTACCAGAACGCAGGCAAGGTCGCCGGGCACAAGCTGTCGCGCGGCACGTTGGTGCGGATCCTGCGCTTCGGCAGGCCGTACCGGTTCGAGCTGACCGTGTTCCTCGCGCTGACCGTCGCGAGCGCCGCGATCAGCGTCGTCACGCCCCTGCTCTTCAAGGTCATCATCGACGACGGGGTCGTCCCGCAGGCCAGGCGCGTCGTGGTGATCGGAGCGTTGGCCGTCGCCGGGCTCGCCCTGCTCGACGCCGTGGTCGGGCTCGTCCAGCGCTGGTACTCCGCGCGCATCGGCGAGGGCCTGATCTACGACCTGCGCAGCCGGGTCTTCGGCCACGTGTCCGCGATGCCCATCGCGTTCTTCACCCGGGCGCAGACCGGCTCGCTCGTCAGCCGGCTCAACAGCGACGTCATCGGCGCGCAGCAGGCGTTCACGACGACGCTGTCCGCGGTCGTCAGCAACGTCGTGAGCCTGGTGCTGGTCGTCGCGACGATGGCGTACCTGTCCTGGCAGATCACGCTGGTCGCACTGCTGCTGCTGCCGGTCTTCGTCCTTCCCGCGCGCTGGGTGGGCCGCAAGCTGCAGGCGATCGCTCAGGAGTCGATGCAGCTGAACGCTGCGATGAGCCAGACGATGACCGAGCGCTTCAACGTCTCCGGCGCCCTGCTGGTGAAGGTCTTCGGCCGTCCGGACGAGGAGCAGCGCGACTTCTCCGCCAAGGCAGCCCGGGTGCGCGACATCGGCGTCATCTCCGCGATGTACAGCCGCGTCTTCTTCACCGCGCTCACGCTCATCGCCGCACTGGCCACCGCGCTCGTGTACGGCATCGGCGGGATCCTGGCCATCGACGGAGCGCTCGAGGTCGGCACGCTCGTCGCCCTGTCGGCGCTGCTCATCCGGCTGTACGGCCCGCTGACCGCGCTGTCCAACGTGCACGTGGACGTCATGACCGCGCTCGTGAGCTTCGAGCGTGTCTTCGAGGTGCTCGACCTCAAGCCGATGGTGGACGACCGGCCCGGCGCCCGCGACCTGCCCGCCGACGCCCCCGCCAGCGTGGAGCTGGAGGCGGTGACCTTCCGCTACCCGGCGGGGAGCGAGGTGTCGCTCGCGTCGCTGGAGGCGGCCGGGACGCACGACTCCCGGACGTCCGCGGACGTCCTGCACGAGGTCTCCTTCCGCGTCGAGCCCGGCCAGCTCGTGGCGCTCGTCGGGCCGTCCGGGGCGGGGAAGACGACGATCACCGCGCTGGTCAGCCGGCTCTACGACGCCACGAGCGGGATGGTGCGCGTCGGCGGTGTCGACGTCCGCGACCTCACGCAGCGCTCGCTGCGGGCCGCGATCGGCGTCGTGACGCAGGACGCCCACATGTTCCACGACACGCTCCGGGCGAACCTGCTGTACGCCCGCCCCGGCGCCTCGGACGCGGAGCTGGCCGAGGCGCTGCGCGCGGCACAGGTCTGGGACCTGGTCGAGGCCCTGCCCGACGGGCTGGACACGGTCGTGGGGGACCGCGGCTACCGGCTCTCCGGGGGTGAGAAGCAGCGGTTCGCGATCGCCCGGCTGCTGCTCAAGGCGCCGCGGGTCGTCGTGCTGGACGAGGCGACGGCGCACCTGGACAGCGAGTCCGAGGCGGCGGTGCAGCGCGCGTTCGACACCGCCCTGGCCGGGCGTACGAGCATCGTCGTCGCCCACCGGCTCTCCACCGTCCGCGAGGCGGACCTGATCCTCGTCGTCGACGGCGGCCGGGTCCGCGAGCGCGGGACGCACGAGGAGCTGCTCGCCCAGGGCGGCCTCTACGCCGAGCTCTACCGGACCCAGTTCCGGCTCCAGGACGACGCGGAGCTGTCGGCCTCGGGGTGATCGCCGGCACAGCTGCTCGCCGCTGCCTTTGTTCCACAGCGCCGGCGCGTTCGCGATCGCCCACGTGCTCGTCGCGGAGCTGTGGGCCTGAGCCGCTAACGCTGCTGGTCCCAGCTCCGGTCCCCGTCGACGTAGGCCTCCATCTCGGCGGCCTCGGCCGGCGTCACGTCCGGGTCGAAGTCGAGGTGCTCGCCGGGGAAGACACCCGCGCCACCGGACAGCAGCACGAGCCAGGCTCCCTCGCCCCCGAGCCAGCTCGCGCGGCCCGGGCGTCCGAGAAGCTCCGCCTCCGACGGGTCGAGCAGGTTCTCCACCTGGACCACGCGCACCCACTGCCCGTCCCGGCCGTACGGCGGCCTCGGCACGTCCAGGGACACCAGCTCCACCTCGGCCTCGTCCACCCCGTGCAGGCGCGCGGCACCGCTGCGGGCGAGCGGGCCGAGCCGGCCGGTCTCGGCCGTGGTGCCGACCTCCCGCTCGCCGTCGGGCCCCTGCACGAGCACGGTGTACGAGCGGTCCGGCTCGTGGCGGACCCTGGCGTGGGCCTGAAGCCGGCGTTCGGTCACGGGGCAAGTGTGGCGGGGGCGGGGGAGCGGCTCACTCGTCGAGCCAGGTGGGGGCAGGGTTCCTCCGCGGTTGCGGTCGACGGTGCGCCGGGCGCGGAGCCAGGCGTCCTGGCGGGGGGTGGCGGAACCGGAACAGGCCGGGGCGCGTGGGTCGTGCTCGACAGGCCACTTGTCCTCGTGCGCGGTCCGGTGATGACTCCGGCACAGCAGTATCAAGTTGTCCACATCGGTCGGGCCGTGATCGGCCCGATGAACGACGTCATGGGCGTCCGTCCACGCCGGCGGCCGGGCGCGCCCGGGAAACACACATCCGCCGTCCCGCACGCTCAGCGCTCCGCGTTGAGCACCGGCGACCGTGCGCGCCGTGTCATCGACCGCGAGCGGGTTCCCCGGGCCGAGGAACGTCCCTCCCCCGTCCAGGTGCCCGTATTCCTCGACGTCGAGCATCGCTCCGTCCCCGCCCACCACCGTGCTTGCCAACCACCACGGTGCTGACGGCGGGGTCGCCGCACACCCGGCCAACGCCTCCCGGCCGAGCGACTGGCCCCACATCTGCGGTCAACCGGGACGCGCCGTGCTGGGCCGCCTCGCGGCGCAGCGTGTCGAGCGGGGCGACGAGCTCGGCAGGTGCATCGACCGTTTCGGCACCGGGTGGATGGTGAACATCGCCAGCGCACAGCAACAGGCGGCACGCCAGACGCCTATCCCGCAGTGCACACCCGGAGCGCGAGCGCGAAGGCCTCCGCCGGGTCGAGGGCCTGGCCTGCGGAGCACTCTTTCTCGGCCCGATTCCCGAGCTCCTCGCGCGCGGGGCCGAGCGCCTCCTCCAGCTGGGCCTGCTGGGCGGGGGAGCGGGGGCTGCCGATCTCGTCGCGCAGCCGCTCGGCCGCCGCCACCAGACGGAGCGCAGGCCCGGGCGAGCCCACGAGCCCCGCGAGCACGGCCACGTCCTCGTAGAGGATGCTCAGCGCCCACTTGTCCTCGTAGGCGCGGTAGGACCGCAGGCTCTGCGCGTAGTGGTGGCGGGCGGCGGCGTACTCCTGCAGACCGCGGTTCGCGTTGCCCAGGTTGTTGTGCGAGATGGCCACCATCCAGACGTCGCCCACCTCGACGTTGATCCGCATCGACTCCTCGAAGTGCCGTCGAGCGGTCGCGCAGTCGGACTCGAGCAGGGCGATCATGCCGAGGTTGTTCTGCGAGACGCCGATCGCCCACCGGTCCCCGATCTCGGTACGCAGGGCCAGCGCCCGCTCGTTGAGCTCCCGGGCGCGGGCATAGTCCCCGGCGTACTCGGCGATGACCCCGAGGTTGCTCAGCAGCGACGCGGCGCTCGCCTTGTCGCCGAGGCGGCGCCGGATCACCAGGCTCTGCTCGTACGACGCGCTGGCCTCGGCGTAGTTGCCGCGCTGGGCGGCCAGCGTCCCGCGCTGGTGGAGGACCTGCCCGGTGCCGGCCGGGTGGTCGAGGGCGGCGAAGGCCAGCCCGGCGAGCTCCAGCCCGTCGGCGGCCTCGTCGTAGCGGCCCTGCTTGCGCGCGACCTCGGCCAGGGCGGTGAGGGCCCACGCCACGGTCAGCCGGTCCTCGTGCCGCTCGCCGAGGTCGAGGGCCTCGCGGTAGACCGCCTCCGCCTCCGTCCACGCCCCGGTGAGCTCGAGCACCTTGCCCAGCTTGAGCAGCGTCTCGGCCCGGTGGGCCTCGTCGAGCAGCGGCGTCAGGCGGCCGTAGTAGTCGATGGCGGCGGCGTTCGCGTATGCCGTCCGGGCCGCCTCGGCGGCGCGGGCGAGGTACTCGCGCTTCTTGCCGTCGTTGCCGCTGTGCCAGTAGTGGTGGGCCAGCAGGTCCAGCCGGCGCTCGACGCCAGGGCCCTCGACCGCCTCGATGTGGCGCGCGACCTGCTCGTGCAGGACCGCGCGGACGGCGTAGGGGATGCTCTCGTAGGCGACCTCGCGCGTCACCCCGTGCTTGAAGACGTACGACGCGAGCTCCGCGCCCGGGTCGGGCAGCACGAGCTCGTTCGCGCTGAGCGCGTCCAGGCTGTCGTCGAGCCCCTCGTCGGCGAGCTCGGGATAGGCGCCGCGCAACGTCCGGGTCGAGAACGACCGGCCCACGACGCTGGCCACCTTGAGGGTGCGCCGCGGGCTCTCGGTCAGCGTGTCGATGCGGCTGAGGACCAGGCTCTGCAGGCTCTCGGGCAGGTCGAGCCCGGCGATCGCGGCCTCGTCGTCAGGGGCCACCCCCTGACTGCGCAGGTAGCTGAGCAGCTCCTCGATGTAGAAGGGGTTGCCCTCCGACCGCTCGGCCACCAGCGGCACGAGCGCCGTCGAGGGCTCGCGCACCCCGAAGAGCTGCTCGAGCTTGACCTCGATGAGCCGACGCGCGGCGTGCTCGCCGAGCTCGCCGAGGGCCAGCTCGCTCACGTGCGCCGCCCGGCCCAGCCCCAGGGCGTTCACGGTGTCGTCGGTCGGGCGGTACGCGAGGACCAGCAGAACGCGCAGGGAGGCGGCCGCCGCGACGACCACGTCCAGCAGGTCGCGGGAGAGCGGGTCCAGCCGGTGGCAGTCCTCGAGCACGAGCACGAGCGGCTCGTCGGCGGCGCGGCGGGTGAGGTACTGGGCCAGCATGGCCTCCAGGGAGGCCTTGCGCAGCTTGCCCTCGAAGGACCGGGTGAGGTCGTTGTCCGGCAACGACGTGCCGAGCACCGGCCCGAGCAGCGGCAGACGTGGAAGCAGCTCGGCGTTGCTGAGCCGGAAGTGCCACTCGAGCGCCAGCAGCTGGTCCTGCGCCGACGCCTCCCGGTCCACGCGCAGCAGCCCGGCCCAGATGTCCTGCCAGGCCGCGTAGCTCGTGCTCGTCCCGAAGGCCTGCGCCTCGCCGACGTAGGCGTGGACGCCCTCGGCACGTGCCTGCTCCAGGAGCTCGGAGATCAACCGGGACTTGCCCATCCCCGCCTCGGCGCTGACCGCCACGACCTGGCCGGCACCGGTGACGGCGCGGTGCAGGCGGTCGCGCAGCAGCGCGAGCTCCTCCTCGCGGCCGACGATGGGAAGGGCATGGCGTCGAGCGGCGGGGACGGCCCGTCGGCAGTCGCCCACGAGCCGGCGGACCGCGACCGGGACCGCCTTGCCCTTCACCGGGAGGTCGGGCACCGCCGCCCAGGTGTAGCCGTCGCCGGCCGACCGCGCGACGGCCGCGGAGACGTACACCTCCCCGGGCGGGCAGGCCGCCATCAGCCGGGCCGCGAGGTTGACCGCGTCCCCGAGGCAGCAGAAGGTGCGCCGCGTCGCGTGCCCGTACGTGCCGCTGCGCAGCCGGCCCTGCGCGATCCCGATCGAGATCCCGGTCGCCGCCGTCCGGCTCTCGAGGCAGCGCAGCTCCAGCGCGGCGGCGCAGGCGCGCGCCGCGTCGTCCTCGTGCGCTATCGGCGAGCCGAAGACCGCATAGAGGTACGCCCCCTTGTCCCCGAGCGTCAGCTGAAGCGCGCTTCCGCCGAAGCGGTGGATGACCCGTTGCGCCTGGACGATGAGCTCGTCGAGGTCCGCGGCCGCGGTGGGGGAGTTGTCGTAGTCGATGCCTCCGAAGCGCAGGAAGAGCGGGATGGCGGGCCGGATCTCCGCGAGGAACTCCCCGTGCCCGGCGCGCATCCGTTCGTAGACCGCCGGTAGCAGCCATTGCCGGACCACCTGCTCGGGCAGTTCGGCCTGCTCGGCCCGCAGCGGCGGGGGCTGCACGTCGACGACGACCGCTCGCAGCGCCGCCGCTTCCCGGCCGGACGGGAGCGTCCGTCGCCCGGCCACGACGACGCGCCCGTCGAGGGTGGTCAGGGCGGAGGAGTCGAGGACGACCTCCCCCCGCCCGGCCGTCCTCTCGACGTCGGCCAGGTGGTCCATGAGCGAGCCGGCGAGCACGTCGATCAGCTGGATGTCCGGGTCGCCGACGACGAACCGGCGCGCGGGGCCGACGGCGATGGCGATCTTCATGCCGAGCCGGACCCGCATCCCGGACGGCGTCGTCACCAGGCCGACGTCGTCGAGCGCGGACTGCATCGCCAGCGCGCAGGCAGCGGCGAGCAGTCCGTCGTCGCCGTTCAGCCAGCAGGTGACCGCGTCGCCGCTGAAGTAGATGACGCTTCCGCCGAAGCGGTGGAGCTCGCCGAGCAGCCGGTCGAAGACCCGCCCCAGAGTGGCAGCCAGCTCCTCGGCCCCCCGCTGCGCGCCAAGGTCCTCGACCAGCGCCTCGGTCAGCCGGGTGAAGCCGGAGATGTCGGCGAACAGCGCCGCGCCGACGACCCGCTCGGGCATCGGCATCCCCGCCGAGAGCGCGGCCCGGCGGTCGCCCGGGATGTATGCCTCAGGGTTGTCGTAGCCCCAGGGCGCGGCCGACGCACCCGTCTCGAGCGCAAGGCCGGGCACGCTGCCTCCAGCTAGCTGAGCGCGCGATGCACGGCCGTCGCCCGGCGGGCGCAGCCGTCGCCCGGGGCCAGGGGTGATCGAGGCCCCTCCCGGGCTCGCGCCAGCATAATCGCCCAGAGGTCGCGGACGCCGGAATTGCGTCGCTAGCCTCGGCGGCGACGCGCTCGGCGTCCGGGCCGGCCGAGGCCCGCAGCAGCGGGTCACGGGGGAAGTCGAGGTACGCCGTGAGACTGCTGCTGCTCGGCGTCCGCGGGTCGCTCGCGGCCCCGGGGGCGGACCACGTCCGCTACGGCGGCAACACCTCGTGCGTCGCCGTCTGCCGGGACGACGAGCTCGCGCCCACGCTCTGCCTCGACGCGGGGACCGGCCTGCGCCGGCTGTCGGGGCTGTTGGGCGGCCGTGCGTACTCCGGGGCGATCCTGCTCACCCATCTGCACTGGGACCACGTGCAGGGGATCCCGTTCTTCGCGGCGGGGGACCGCAGCGGGTCGCAGGTCGACGTCTACCTGCCGGCGCAGGACGGCCGCAGCGCCAGGGACCTGCTAAGCCAGTCGATGTCGCCGCCCGCCTTCCCCATCACGCCCGAGGGGCTCCGGGGCAGCTGGCGCTTCCGCGGCCTCGAGCCGGGCCGCCACGTGATCGCGGGCTTCCTGGTGCATGCGGCCGAGGTCACGCACAAGGGCGGGCGCACGTACGGCTACCGGGTGTCCGACGGCGTCTCGTCCTGCGCCTACGTGCCCGACCACGCCCCCGCGCTCGGCTGCCCGCCGGAGGTCGGGGACCTGGTGCGCGACGTCGACGTCCTGCTGCACGACGCGCAGTTCCTCGCCTCCGAGCGCGCGCTGGCCGACGCGTACGGCCACGCCACCGTCGCCGACGCGGTGGCGCTCGCCGTGCAGGCCCGGGCTCGGACGCTCGTGCTGACCCATCACGCTCCCGCGCGGGTGGACGACGACCTCGACGCGCTGCTGCACGGGGCGCGCCGGCTCGCGGCCACGTCCGCCCGGCCCTCTCTGCAGGTGCGCATCGCGTGCGAGGGGGAGACGCTGAGGGTCGGCGGCCTCGACGCCTGAGCCGCGCGAGTGACGTTGCGTGGTCCACTGAGTGCGCAATGTTAGGCGATGCGACGTCGCGGGGTACGGCACCTCCGACGAGGGAGGGCGGTTCATGGTCGCTCGAGCGGTGCGGGGTACCGGCCTGGCCCTGGCGGCCGGGTGCCTCGCCATGGCAGGGGTGCAGGCAGGGGCACAGCAGACGGCGGCGGCACAGCGTGCGGGCGGCCCTTCCGCCGCCGCGCAGCCACCGAGCACACAGCAGGGCCAGGTCGCGCGCGATCTGGACGTCGTGGTGCGCGCGCGCTCGGTGCGAGCCGCCGCCGACGCCGTGCGAGCCGTCGGCGGCACGGTGCGCGACCGGCTGCCGATCGTCTCGGGGGTCGTCGCCACCGTCCCGCCGGACGCGGCACGCGCTGTCGCGAGCGCCCCCGGCGTGGTCGACGTCTCGCCCGACCGCCCGATGCGAGTGCTGGGTGGGGCGGCAGGGGCGGGACCGGCGGCTCCGGGGGTCGCGGCGTACCAGGCCGCGACCCGGGTGGCCGAGCTCGCCGCCGAGGGGAAGGACGGGACGGGCAGCACGGTCGCCGTCGTCGACACCGGCGTGTCCGACGTTCCCGAGCTGGCCGGGCGGCTCGTCCAGGTCCGCGACGAGCGCACCGGCCGGGTGGACTCCTGCTACGACCTGTCCGGCGAGCGCAGCTGCGCCGACGGCTACGGCCACGGGACGTTCCTCGCGGGCCTGATCGCGGGCACCGGCAGCGAGCCGGGGGTCGCCCCGGGCGCCCGCGTGCTGTCGGTGAAGGTGGCCGGCCGCGACGGTGCCACCGACGTGAGCACCGTGCTCGCCGCGATCCAGTGGGTCGTGTCCTTCCGCGACGTCTACGGCATCGACGTGCTGAACCTCTCCCTCGGCACCGACTCCCAGCAGTCCTACCGCACGGACCCGTTGAACTACGCGGTCGAGCGGGCCTGGGAGGCCGGCGTGGTCGTGGTGGTCGCCGCCGGCAACGTCGGGCCGGCGGCAGGCTCGGTCACGAAGCCGGCCGACGACCCGTTCGTGCTCTCCGTCGGCGCCGTCGACGACCGCGGCACCGCGCCCATCGATGACGACGTGCTGCCCGCCTTCTCCTCCCGCGGCCCCACGCGCGACGGCTTCGCCAAGCCGGACATCGTCGCCCCGGGGGCGCGGCTCCGGTCGCTGCGCGCGCCCGGGAGCACGCTGGACGCCAGGTACCCGCCTGCGGAGCAGGGGGCGTACCGCTCGGGCAGCGGCACCTCCATGTCCGCCGCCGTCGTGTCGGGCATTGCCGCGCTGGTCGTGCAGGCCCGCCCGGGCTGGGGCCCGGACGAGGTGAAGCACGCGCTCGTCGCCACGGCCCGGCCGCCGGCCCCCGGCGACGCGACGGCGCCGGACGACGAGGCGGCGGCGAGTGTCGAGGCCGGGGCCGGGGCCGGCATCGTCGACGCGTACGCGGCCGCGCGCGAGGCGCCGGCGGGCAAGGCCAACGTCGGCCTGGAGCGGTCCAGCGGCCTCGGGTCCCTGGTGCTGAGCCGCGGGAGCCTGCAGATGCGCACGGTGGGCGTCGGCGGGCTGCTGCACGGCCTGCTGCTCGACGGCCTGATCACCGCCCAGTTGGCCACGTGGGACCCCGTCGGCTACACCACCGGCGTCTGGGCGGCCCCGACCTGGCTCGCCTCCCCGCTCGGGCGGGTGGCGTTCACCGACGTCACCTGGCCCAACGGCCACAACTGGAGCGGCCACAACTGGAGCGGCCACAACTGGAGCGGTCGCAACTGGAGCGGCGCGTCCTTCTCCGAGCGGCGCGCGGACGACCGGCCGTACGGCGCCACCGGCCCCGGCTCGGCGTGGTACGGAGCCTGGGAGTAGGCGTGGCCCAGGCCCTGCACCAGCAGGTCGAGCGCGCCGGACGCCCGCGACATCCGCGGCTGGAGGTCGCCGCGCTCGGCATCGTGCTCGCCGTGGTGGCGGCCGGCGCCGGGGTCGCGGCGGGCCGGACCGCGCACGCACCGGACGTTCCCGCCCCGCTCGCCGTGGTGGCCCTGACAGCGTGCCTCGCCGTCGCGGGGGCGCTCTGCCTGAAGATCACGACCGGGCGCCAGGCCGACCGGCTCGACCTGTTCGAAGCGGCCGTCCTTCCGGCGCTCGCCCTGCTGCCGGGAGAGCTGCTCGTCGTTCTCGTGGGAGTCGCGAAGGTCGTGTCGCAGGCCGCGCTGCGCGTCCCGGCCGGCAAGGCCGCGTTCAACGCAGCCCAGTGGGGCGCCGCGGTGGGGCTGGCCAGTTGGGTCTTCAGCGCCATGCGCGGCGCCGGCCCGCTCACGCCGGACGACCTCCCGCCCCTGCTGCTGGCCGTCGGGTTGATGCTGGTCGTCAACTCCGCGAGCGTGGGCGTGGCGATCCGGCTGACCGGAGGCGCGCCCGCCGAGGGGGCGACGCGGGCCGGCCTCGGCCGCTCCCTGCTGAACGCGGCGATGACGATCGCCTTCGGCGTGCTCTTCCTCGGCGCGTGGCTCTGGTCGCCGTTCGTGGCCCCGGGCTGCATCGTGGCGCTCGCGGTCCTGCACCTGGGCAGCCGCGCCGTCGCTGCCCAGCACGTGGGCTCCGTCCGGCTGCTGGGGCTGACGAAGGCCCACGGGATGCTCGCCGGGGCGAGCGACCCGCACGAGGCCCTCACCGGCTTCCTGCACGAGCTGCTGCCGGCCTTCGAGTGCTCCGCCGCCCGGCTGCACGTCGTCGCTGACCGCGTGGTGACGACGTACGCCGCCGGGCCGGGCGGCCCGAGCCGCTGGAGCTGCGACGCCGCCGCGGCCCCACCGCTCGCCGCTGCCCTGCTGCGCCAGCGGGAGCCGGTGCGGGTGGTCCGGCCCCGGGCCGGCTCCCTCGCCGCCCTGCTGGTGGGCCGGCTGCCCGGTCGGGCCGGGCGCACCGCCCCCCAGCCCCCGATCCAGCCCCCGATCCAGCCCCCGATCCCGGCCCTGCTGCAGGCCGCCGGCTGGCAGGACTGCCTGGCCGCTCCGGTCCGGGTGCGAGGCCGGCAGGTGGGCGTGCTGTGCACCTTCGACCGGCAGGGGGCCGAGGGCTTCGAGCGCGGTGAGCTCGCCGTGCTCGACGCGGCCGCCGGGGTGCTCGGCGAGGTCCTCGCCCGCGCCGAGGTGATGGACGCGCTCGGCCGGTCCGAGGCGCGGTGGCGGGCTCTCGTGCAGGACGTGTCCGACCTCGTCGTGGTCCTCGACGAGGAGCTGCGGGTGCGCTACGCCAGCCCGGCGGCACGGCCGCTGCTCGGGGTTCCCGCCGGCGCGCTGGAGGGGGAGCCGCTGCTCGCCTTCGTCCACCCGGACGACGCCGAGGAGGCGCGGGACCGGCTGACGCGGCTGCCGCGCGACGGGTCACCGGCGGAGCGGATCGAGCTCCGGCTCGGCCGGCCGGGTGCGTGGAAGCACACCGAGGCCGGCGTGACCGACCTGCGGGGGGACGCCGCGGTCGACGGCATCGTGCTCAGCCTGCGCGACATCACCGAGCGCCGCCGCTCCGACGCCTTCCAGACGCATCAGGCCCGCGTGCTGGAGCTGCTGGCCCGCGGTGAGCCGGTGGACTCGGTCCTCGGCGAGCTGGCCACCGCCCTGGAGGAGCAGCTCGAGGGTGTGGGGTGCGCGGTCCTGCTCGGGACGCTGTCCGACGTGTCGGCCGTCGTGGCGCCGACCCTTCCCGCGGACCACCAGCGGTGCGTGCGCGAAGTCGCCGCGGAGCTGCTCCTGCAGGGTGGGGCCGGCGGCGGGGCGGACCGGCTGGCCGTCATCACCGACGTCGGGACCGACCGGCGCTGCCCGTCCACGGGCGCCGCGGCGCGCGCGGCCGGAGTGCGGGGGCTGACGCTCGTCTCCGCGCCGGTGGCCGAGGGGGGCACGCACGTCGCGCTCGCGCTGGTGCGCTCGACCCCCGGAGCCCCGTCCCGCGAGGCGCTGCGCGCCGCGGCGACGGGAGCCCGCCTCGCCCACCTCGCGGTCGAGCACTCGCGGGCACAGGCCCGGCTCGCGCACCAGGCCGCGCACGACCCGCTGACCGACCTGCCGAACCGCACCGTCTTCCTCGACCGGCTCACCCTTGCGCTGGAGCGGTCGCGACGCGACGGGACCGGGACGCTCGTGCTCTTCCTGGACCTCAACCGGTTCAAGGACGTCAACGACAGCCTCGGGCACCGCGTGGGGGACGAGCTCATCCGGGCTGTCGCGGGCCGGCTCTGCTCGGCGGTACGCCCGCACGACACCGTTGCGCGCTTCGGCGGTGACGAGTTCATCATCCTGTGCGAGGGGGTGCGCAACGAGCCGCACGCGGTCGAGATCGCGGAGCGGGTCAAGGAGGTGCTCGCGCGCCCGTTCGTCCTCGGGGGCACCGAGCTCTTCGTGACGGCCAGCATCGGGATGGCGCTGGGCCGCAGCCCGCTGGACAGCCCCGAGGCCCTGATCGAGAACGCTGACGCCGCGATGTACCGCGCCAAGCAGCGCGGGGACATGTCCTTCGAGGTGTTCGACCAGGCCATGCGGGAGCGGGCGAGCCGACGGCTCGCGACGCGCAGCGCGCTGCACCGGGCGGTCGAGCGCCGCGAGTTCCGGCTCTTCTACCAGCCCATCGTGTCGCTGCCCACCGGCCGGCTCGTGGGCGTCGAGGCGCTGGTCCGCTGGCAGCACCCGGAGGAGGGGCTGCTCGCGCCCGACCGCTTCATCCCGCTGGCCGAGGAGACCGGGCTCATCGTGCCGATCGGCGCGCAGGTCCTGCAGGACGCCTGCCGGCAGGCACGCGCGTGGTCGAGCGGCGACGGGCCGGGGCTGACGGTGAGCGTCAACCTCTCGCCCCGCCAGCTCGACGACCCGCTCCTGCCCGACATCGTGCGTACCGCGATCTCCGGAAGTGGCGTTCGCCCGTCGGCGATCGCGCTCGAGCTGACCGAGACCTCCGTCATGGAGGACGTCGCGGCCAGTGAGGCGATGCTGCACAGCCTCAAGGGCCTGGGCGTGCGGCTCTACGTGGACGACTTCGGCACCGGGTACTCGTCGCTGAGCTACCTGCACCGCCTGCCGGTGGACGAGCTGAAGGTGGACCGGTCCTTCGTGGCCCGCATGGGCACGGCCGGGCGCGACGGCCAGATCGTCGGCGCGGTGGTGAGCCTGGCGCACAGCCTCGGCCTCGTCGCGGTGGCCGAGGGGGTCGAGACGCGGGACCAGGCGCTCGAGCTGAAGGCCCTCGGCTGCGAGAAGGCCCAGGGCTACCACTTCGGCAGGCCGCTCCCGGCCGAGCGCATCACCGAGCTGCGCGCGGCAGGGCCGGCGTCGGCGGTGCTCAGTACGACCTGAGCAGGCCGCCGTCCACGGCGAGCATCGTGCCGGTGACGTAGGACGCCGCGGGCGAGAGCAGGAAGGCCGCGACCCGGCCGAACTCCTCCGGCTCGCCGTACCGGCCGAGCGGGATCTGCCGCTCCCACTCCCGCCGGGAGGTGACGGGCCGGCCGCTGGCGGCGTCGGTCTGCTGGATCCGGGGGGTGTCGATGCGCCCGGGCAGCAGCCCGTTCACGCGGATGTGCCGCCCCGCGAGCTCGTCGGCGAGGCTCTTGGCGACCATCGCCAGGCCGGGGCGGAGCCCGTTGCTCAGCGCCAGGCCCTCGATCGGGGAGCGCACCGACGACGACAGCACGAAGACGATCGACCCGCCCTCGGGCGACATGGCGTTGACGACGGCGCGCGCGGTCCGGACGGCGCCGAGGAACACGGTCTCGAACGCGGCGCGCCACTCCTCGTCGGGGTGGGAGAGGGCCGTGCCGGGCTTCGGCCCGCCGACGCTGATGAGCGCGCCGTCCAGGCGGCCGTACCGGGCGACGGCCGCGGCCGCGACGCGGGTGCCGGTGCCGGGCTCGCCGAGGTCACCGGCGATGGGAAGGGCCCGGTCGGGGCCGCCGAGCTGGTCGCAGGCCGCCCGCAGCGCGTCCTCGTCGCGGGCGCACAGCGAGACCCGCGCCCCGTCCGCCACCAGCGCTTGCGCGGTCGCGAAGCCGAGCCCGCTGCTCCCGCCCGTGACGACGTACGCCCGCTCCTGCAAACCGAGGTCCATGGGTCCATCCTGCCCGGGCAGATCGCGACGACGCGACGAGCCGCACCCGGTGCCGCTCGCGCGGCGCCGGGTGCGGCTCGGACCGGGGCCGGGGCTCAGACGATGAGCGACCAGGTGTCCAGGTAGCCGGAGTCGGCGAAGGCGGCGTCCTGGATGCGCAGCTGCCACAGGCCGTTGATCGGCTGGTTGGCCACGGGCACGACGACGTCGAGGGCGAGGTCGTCCGCGCTGCCGCCGGCCCGGTCGTGCAGCACGTGGGCCTGGCCGTTGGGTGCGACGAGGCTCACCACGAGGTCGCCACGGTAGGTGTGCTTGACGGTGCCAGTCACGCGGACGCTGCTGGTGCTTCCGCTACGCCCGGCGACCGCGATGTTCGAGCTCACCGTCGCCAGGTCGACGATCGCGACATCGGTGCCGTTCGTGTACGTGACGGTCGCGGGCGGCGCAGGCGTGCCGCTGGCCGGTCGCTGGAGCAGCCGGTTCGGCGAGCCGGCACCGGGGTCGGAGACGGTGGGGACGGCGGCCGCCGTCAGGGCCGCTGCGACCTGGGCCGGGGTGGCGCCGGGGTTGCGCTGCAGGAGGAGGGCGGCGGCGCCGGCCACGTGCGGCGAGGCCATCGAGGTGCCGCTGATGGTGTTGGTCGCGGTGGCGGCCCCGATCCAGGCGGACGTGATGCGCTCGCCGGGGGCGAAGAGGTCGAGGCAGGTGCCGACGTTCGAGAAGGGCGCCCGGCTGTCGGCGACGTTGGTCGCACCCACGGTCAGCGCCTCGGGCGTCCGGGCCGGGCTGGTGTTGCAGGCGTTGGTGCTGCTGTTGCCGGCCGCGATCGCGTAGGTGATGCCGGAGGCGATGGAGCGGCGCACCGCCTCGTCGAGTGCGGCGGAGGCGCTGCCGCCGAGGCTCATGTTGGCGACAGCGGGCTTCACCGCGTTGGCGGTGACGTAGTCGACGCCGGCGATGACGCCTGCGGTGGTGCCGCTGCCCGCGCAGTTGAGCACACGGACCCCGACGAGCGAGGCCTTCTTCGCCACGCCGTACGCGCTGCCGCCGATCGTGCCGGCGACGTGGGTGCCGTGCCCGTTGCAGTCCTGGCCGTTGCGGCCGTCCCCGATGGCGTCGAAGCCGTTGACCGCCCGTCCGCCGAGGTCTGCGTGGTTGGTCTGGATGCCGGTGTCGATCACGTAGGCGCGGACGCCCGTGCCGTTCTCGGTGTAGGTGTAGGAGCTGTTGAGCGGGAGGGCCGGCTGGTCGATGCGGTCCAGGCCCCAGGCCGGGGTCGGCGACTGGGTGGCGGCGATGGAGAGCACCTGGTTCTGCTCCACGTAGTCGACCCGCGGGTCGGCGGCGAGCTCGGTGGCCGACCGCGCGTCCATGGTGGCCACGAAGCCGTCGACGGCGGCGGTGAAGGTGTCCTCCACCACGGCCTCGTAGTCGGACGCCACCTCCCTCACCTCCTCCTCCGTCTCGCTCGGCGGAGCCGCGCCCTCCTGCGCCAGGACGACGATGTAGCTGCCCTCGACCGCGTCCTCGGTGCCGGCGTTGACCACGACGCCCTCGGGCCGCTCGGCGGCGCTCGCCGCGCCGGGGGCTGCGGCGAGGGCGGCCACGCCGATGCCCGCGCTGACAACCGCTGTGAGCCAGGTCCGGGCCGCGTACTGCTTCGACATCTCGAGCTCCTCGGGATTCGCCGGTGGGTACTGCTGACGAGGAGGACGCTAGGAGCTTCCGCCGCATCCGACTGTTCCGCGGGAGACGCTCGGACCGTCAGTCCTTGAACACTCGGCAGCAGGTCCCGGGCGGCCGGTGGTGAGGCTAGGCCTCCCCGCGCTCGGCCTCGTCGACAGCGCATGCCGCGTTGACGAGAGCGAGGTAGCTCAACGCCTGAGGGAGATTGCCGAGAAGGCTGCCGTCGCGCGGGTCGATCATCTCGCTGAGGAGCCCCGGCCCGTCCGTGAGCGCGAGCACGTCGTCCATCAGCCTCCTGGCGTCCTCGAGCCGGCCCGTGAAGGCCAGTGCCTCCACCGCCCAGAACGAACAGGCCAGGAAGGCGCCTTCCTCTTCTTGCATTCCGGAATAGCGGTGCAGCAATGGGCCGGTGCCGAGCTCTTCCCGGACCGCGTCGATCGTCGCGGCCATGCGCGGGCCGCGGTCGAAGCCGAAGCGCGCTCCCAGCAGGACGCCCGCGTCCAGCTCGTCGGTGCCCGCGTGCAGGGTGTAGGCCTGGCGGCGCTCGGACCAGCAGTGCTCGGCGACCCAGTCGCGGGCCCGCCCGGCCTCGGCCCGCCACCGGCCCGGGTTGCCGGGCAGGTGGCCGGAGTCGGCCAGCCGGGACGCCCGGTCGAGCGCCTGCCAGCAGCTCATCTTCGACAGCGTGAAGTGCTGCTCGTCGTGCAGCTCCCACATCCCGGCGTCGCGGCGCTGCCAGTCGTCGCAGCAGCGGTCGGCGAGGTCCGCCAGCAGCCGGGCGGTGCGCATGTCCAGCACGTGGCCCTCCTGCACGCACAGGAAGACGGTCTGGAACAGGTCGCCGTAGGGCCCGAGCTGCAGCTGCCCGGCCGCGTCGTTGCCGTCGACCACCGGTGCGCTCCGTCGGTAGCCCGGCGCGTCACGCCGCCTGCTGCCGGCGGGCAGCTCCCCGTCGAGGGTGTAGAAGGGCTGCAGGCTGGGGCCGTGCCGCTCCACCGTCGCGAGCAGCCACGAGACGGCGGCGTGCACCTCCTCGTGGAGCCCCAGCCGGACGAAGGCGTCGAGCGTGTACGCCGTGTCCCGCACCCAGGTGTAGCGGTAGTCCCAGTTCTTGCCGCCCTCGAGCCGCTCGGGCAGGGACGTCGTGGCCGCCGCGGCGATCGCGCCGGTGGGGGAGTAGAGCAGCAGCTTGAGGGCGAGTGCCGCCCGGCGTACGGCCTTCTCCCACGAGCCGGACCAGGACAGCGTGTCCGACCAGTCCTGCCAGCCGCGGATCGTGCGCTCGATCCGTGCGTCCAGCTGCTCGGCGTCGGGCAGGTAGAGCGGCTCGCCGGACGTCGCGACCACGGCCAGCAGGCTGCGCGAGCCGGGGGACGTGACGAACGAGCCGCGGACCGAGCGGCCGGTGACCTCGTGCCCCTGCTCCCCGCTGAACCGCACGCCCATGGTCGTGTCGTCCAGCGCGAGCAGCGCCCCCGACGCGGTCTCCTCGGCCCAAGGGGCGAGCACGCCCAGCGCGGTGCCCGGCGCGACGTCCCACGCGAGCTCCACCGAGCCGTCCAGGCCCTCGACCCGGCGGACCAGCTCGGACCACGGCAGCCGGCCCGCCACGCCGGTGTTCAGCGAGTCGGTGACCCGGACGCGTCCGGAGGGGGTCGTGAACTCGGTGGCGACGACGTTCGTGTCCCCCACGTAGCCACGCTCGGCAGTGAACGGCTCGACCGGGCGCAGCGCGACACGCCCGCCGTCCTCCGGGTCCAGCAGGGCGGCGAACGCCGGGACGCCGTGCAGGTCGGGCACGGCCCACCAGTCGATCGAGCCGTCCCGTGCGATCAGCGCCACCGAGCGGCCGTCGCCGATCCCCGCGTAGTCGGCGAGAGGGGCGAAGCCGTCTTCCCGCGTCGGGCGCTCGTCGGCGTGCGCGCCCGCTGGTTCCTCCGGAGACACGGTCACGACGGGGCATCCTTCCCGGCCGCGCGGCTGGGGGCACCTCGAAGGAGCCTCTCGTGCGCGCTGGCGATGCGGCACGTACCGTCGCCCGTGATGGAGGCGCAGGACGGCATCGAGGACGCGGCGGGGCTGGTGGCCGCCGCGGGACGGATCGCAGTGCTCACCGGCGCGGGTATATCCACCGAGTCGGGGATCCCGGACTTCCGTGGCCCGAACGGCATCTGGACACGGGACCCGTCGGCCGTGCGGATGCTCGACATCGACGAGTACGTCGCCGACCCCGAGTTGCGCCGGCGCGCGTGGGCGCTGCGCCGTGACAACGCCGGCTGGGCCGCCCAGCCCAACGCGGGGCACCTCGCGCTCGTGGAGCTCGAGCGGCAGGGGCGCCTGGTGTCCCTCGCCACGCAGAACATCGACGGCCTGCACCAGCGTGCCGGCAGCTCACCGGGCCTCGTCCTCGAGCTGCACGGGACCATGTGGGAAGCCGAGTGCCTGAGCTGCCACCGGCACGTCCCCATGGCGGAGGTGCTGGCGCGCGTCGAGGCCGGTGAGGAGGACCCCGCCTGCCTCGTCTGCGGCGGCGTGCTGAAGTCGGCGACCGTGAGCTTCGGCCAGTCGCTCGACGAGCAGGTGCTGGCCCGCGCCTTCGCCGCCGCGCGCTCCTGCGACCTCTTCCTGGCCATCGGCACGACGCTGCAGGTCCTGCCCGCCGCCTCGCTGCCGGGGGCGGCGCAGGCCGCGGGCGCGGCCCTCGTCGTCGTCAACCAGGGGGAGACCGCGTACGACGACACCGCCGACGCGATCGTGCACGCGCCGATCGGGCAGGCGCTGCCCGCGCTGGTGATGCCGGCAGCCAACGCGGAAGGCTGACCGGGCTCCACGCCGCTGCGGCCCTGCGCCTGCGCCACCCCGGCGTGCCCGGCCCGCCTCAGTCGTCCTCGCCGGGCTCCCCGTCGCCGGGCGACCCGACGCGCACCCGGCCGGGCACGTGCACGTGCTCGCCGGCGTGGCGTTCCTGCTCGGCGGTCCGTCGCGGTAGCTCTCCCACTGCGCTCACCTCCTCGTGAGGCTAGGAGGGGCTGTGTCCCTCGTCACGTACATCAGGGAACCGCCGGCCCCGCCGCTGGAGCGGGAGGACGCGCCGGAACCACGCGTCCGGTCTACCGCGCGATGCGGTCAGCCGACGGCCGCTGTGCTCGGCGTCGGAGCGCTGCCGTTCCCGCCGGCCTGAGCGGCCTCGCGGGTGTCCCGCCGCAGCAGCACGAACCAGCCGACCAGGGCGACGCCGATGAACACGAACCACTGGAAGGCGTAGGCGAGGTTGATGCCGACGTCGGCCTCGGGCAGGTCGAGGGCGGCGGGCACCTCGGCCGGCGCGGGCGTCTCCGCCGTCCGCTGGACGTACCCGGCGTACGCCTGGGCGAGCGACAGCTGCGGGACCAGGCGGGCCGGGTCGATGCGGGTGACGGTCGGGTAGTCGCCCACCTGCTCGAGCTTGGACTGCCGCTCGTTCGAGGGCTCCGCGGGGCGGATCTGCCCCACGACGGTCACGGTGCCGGTCGGCGGCGCGGGCACCTTCGGGCTCGTCGTCGCGCTCGCACCGGCCGGGACGAACCCGCGGTCGACGAGGAGGGCCGGCCCGTCGGCCGGCTGCAGCGGGACCAGGACGTGGAAGCCGCGCTCGCCGTCCTGGCTGCGGTTGCGCACCAGGACGGTGTCGTCCGTGCGGTAGGTGCCGGTCAGCGTCACCTGTCGCCACTGCACGCTCTTGGCAGGCCCGGCGTCGACGGACAGCAGCTCGCCGGCCGGGACGGGCTCGGCGCGGGAGGCCGCGGTGATGGCGTCGTTCGCGTCCCACTTGCCCTCGGCGCGGTGCCATTGCCACATGCCCAGCCGCGCGAAGACCAGGCAGGCGACGACGATGACCGCGCTCAGCCCGAGCCAGCGCGGCTGCCGGAGGGTGCGCAGCACCCTTCGACGGTACCTAGGCTGGGGGCATGCTCTCGGATCGGTACGGGCGGGTCGCGACCTCGCTGCGCGTCTCCCTGACCGACCGCTGCAACCTGCGGTGCACGTACTGCATGCCGGCCGAGGGCCTGGACTGGCTGGCGAAGCCGCACCTGCTCACCGACGACGAGGTCGTGCGGGTCGTGACGGTCGCGGTCGGACTCGGCGTCCGCGACGTCCGGCTGACCGGCGGCGAGCCCCTGCTGCGCCGGGGGATCGTCGGCCTGGTCGAGCGGCTGTCGACGCTCACCCCGCGGCCCGCCCTCTCCCTGACCAGCAACGGCATCGGCCTGGAGCGCCTGGCCGGGCCGCTAGCCGCCGCCGGGCTGGACCGGGTCAACGTCTCGCTGGACACCCTCGACCCGGCCCGCTTCCGCGCCATCACGCACCGGGACCGGCTGGACGACGTGCTCAGCGGCCTGGCGTCGGCTGCCGCGGCGGGGCTGGCGCCGGTCAAGGTCAACGCGGTCCTGCTGCGCGGGGTCAACGACGACGAGGCGGCCTCCCTCACCCGCTGGGCCCTGGGAGCCGGCTACGAGCCGCGCTTCATCGAGCAGATGCCGCTCGACGCCCAGCACGCGTGGGACCGCGCCCAGATGGTCACCGCCGAGGAGATCCTCGGCCTGCTGCGCGCCGAGCTCGACCTCGAGCCCGACCCCGCCCATCGGGGGAGCGCGCCCGCCGAGCGGTGGCAGGTCTACGAGAACGGCCGACTGCTCGGGCCGGTCGGCGTCGTCGGCTCGGTCACCCGCCCGTTCTGCGGCGCGTGCGACCGCATCCGGCTCACCGCGGACGGCCAGATCCGCAACTGCCTGTTCTCCCGGGGGGAGGTCGACCTGCGCGGCCCGCTGCGCTCGGGGTGCGACGACGCCGCCCTCGCCGCTCTGCTGCGGGGCGCCACGCAGGCCAAGCTGGCCGGGCACGGCATCGACGAGCCGGGCTTCCTCCAGCCGCCGCGTCCGATGTCCGCCATCGGCGGCTGACGCTCCGGGCGCCCGATCGTGGGAGGTCTTCGACGGAGTGGTGTACGGAACCGTACCGTTCTGTGTACGGAACCGTTCCGTACACAGGAACGGGGGCCGCGTGACGGCGACGACCGAGACGAGCCGTGAGGCGGAGCTGTGCCGAGCCGCCCTCGACCTGCTCGTCGACGTCGGCTACGAGGCGCTGACGATGGACGCGCTCGCGAAGCGGGCGCGCGCCAGCAAGGCGACCATCTACCGCCGCTGGGCCGGCAAGGCCGAGCTGATCGTCGACGCGCTGGCGCACGAGCACCGGCCGGAGGAGGTGCCCGACACGGGCACGCTCCGCGGCGACCTGCTGGCCCTCCTCGGAGCGTTCGCCGCCGGCGACCGGGCTCCGGAGATCTTCGCCGCGGTCGCGCACGCCGTCCGCACCGACCCGCGCATGTGCGAGGCGGTGCAGCAGCGGCTGGCCGAGCCGCACCGCCGGACCAGCGCGCGCGTCGTCGAGCGTGCGGTCGAGCGCGGTGAGCTCGGGCCCGGCGCCTCCGGCGTCCGGCTCTTCCACGACCTGGGCCCGTCCCTCGTCCTCGCCCGGCTGACCGCCGGCCAGCCGGTGGACGAGGCGTTCTGCGCCGAGGTCGTCGACACCGTGCTGCTGCCGGTCCTCCGCTCCGCCTGACCGGCGGTGGGCGCTCCCCGCCCATCGCCCCACCTGCACCTGTGAACCGAGGTAGACCGTGTCTTATCCCGCTGCGACAAGCCCGGCCGCTGCCCAGGCCGCGCCGCCCGACCCGCGCCGCTGGTGGGCGCTGGCCGTCATCGCGCTCGCCCAGCTCATGGTCGTGCTCGACGGCACCATCGTGAACATCGCCCTGCCGGACGCGCAGCGCGAGCTCGGCATCTCCGACGTCGACCGGCAGTGGGTCGTCACGGCGTACGCCCTCGCCTTCGGCGGCCTGCTGCTGCTCGGCGGCCGCATCGCCGACTACTGGGGCCGCAAGCGCACCTTCATCGTCGGCATGGCCGGGTTCGCCATCGCCTCGGCGGTCGGCGGGCTGGCGCAGAGCGGCGTCGAGCTGTACGCCGCGCGCGCCCTGCAGGGCGTCTTCGGCGCGCTGCTCGCCCCGGCCTCGCTCGCGCTGCTGACAGTGGCCTTCACCGAGGGCAAGGAGCGGGCCAAGGCGTTCGGCGTCTACGGCGCGATCGCCGGCGGCGGCGCTGCCATCGGCCTGGTCCTCGGCGGCGTGCTCACCGAGTACGCCGACTGGCGCTGGTGCCTGCTCGTCAACATCCCGGTCGCAGCGATCGCCGTCACCGCCGCCGTCCCGCTGGTCTCCGAGAGCAAGGCGCACGGCGACACCCGCTACGACGTCCCCGGCGCCGTCGTCGTCAGCGCCGGGCTCGTCGCGCTGGTCTACGGCTTCACCAAGGCCGGCGAGGAGGCCTACGGCTGGAGCTCGGCCGTGTCCCTGGGCTTCATCGCGGCGGGCGTCGTCCTGCTGGCCGGCTTCGTGCTCATCGAGCGGCGCAGCAACCACCCGCTGCTCCCGCTGCGGATCCCGCTGCACCCCTCGCGCGGCGGCACGTACATCGCCTCGCTGCTCGCCGGCGCGGGACTGCTCGGGGCGCTGCTCTTCCTGACGTTCTACTTCCAGATCGTGCTGGGCTACAGCCCGATCAGGTCCGGTGTCGCCTCGCTGCCGCTGACCGCCGCGGTGCTGGCGACCGCCGCGTTCGCCACCGGGATGATGACGCGGACCGGGCCGAAGCCGCTCATGGTGGCCGGTGGGCTGGTGGCCGGCAGCGGCATGGCGGTCCTGTCGCAGATCGGGGTCGACACCGCGTACGCCACGCACGTGCTGCCGGGCCTGATCCTCATCGGCATGGGGCTCGGCCTGCTCTTCGTGCCGCTCTCGAACGTCGCCCTGGTCGGCGTCGAGGAGCACGACGCGGGGGCCGCGAGCGCCCTCGTCAACGCCACGCAGCAGGTGGGTGGCGCGGTGGGCACCGCGCTGCTGAGCTCGTTCTACTCCAGCTCGGTCACCGGCTACCTGGAGAGCCGCACCCCGAGCCCGGAACTGCAGTTCGAGGCCTTCGTGCACGGCTACAGCACGGCCTTCTGGTGGGGCGCGGGGATCCTGGCGCTGGCTGCGGTGGTCGTCCTGGCGCTGGTGCGGGTGGCCAAGAGCGAGCTGCCGACGGACGCGGTCGTCCACGTCGGCTGAGGCGCCTCGCACGCCCGGCAAGAGGGGTCCTGCGGCCCCCGGGGGCGATGCCGGGCTGCCACGGGGGAGGCCGCCCGGCACCGCACCACACGCTCCGACGGGGGTGCGAAGCGCGTGAGGAAAGTGAAGCACCAACCGGCGTCGAGGTCAGCCCTCCGAACGCCCCTTCTCCAGTGGTGCTGCCGTACCAGCCGAGAGGGCACGCCGCTCCGGCCGCAGGATCGTGCCGGGCAGGTCACGCACCGTCTCCCGGCCGGCATTGGCGAGGACGACAGCGAGGTAGGGCAGCGCGACCGCTCCGGCGACGAACGCCCAGCGGAGCCACCCGTCGGTCACGACCGCGAGCAGGAAGCAGACCGTGCGGATCCCCATGGAGATCGCGTAGCGCCGCGCCCGGCCGCCCTGGTCCTCCTGGAGGCCGCGCGCCGCGCCGGTGATCTGATAGACCGGCTCCGTACGCCGGCTTGCGCCTGCCACGTCGTCAACGCTACGTCGCCGTGGCGCCGTTGGCACCCCGGAGCCGCGCCCGTCTGCCTCGGGGCACCGCCCGCCCGGTAGGGTCCGGGCCGCGGCGGAGAGCCGAGCGACGCCACGACGAGGGAGAACGATGAGCCGGTCCGTGCTGGTCACCGGGGGCAACCGCGGGATCGGGCTGTCCGTCGTCCGCTCGTTCGTGGAGTCCGGGGACACCGTGACGGCGACGTACCGGTCCGGCGAGCCGCCGGCCGACGCGCCCGCCGGGGTCACGTGGGTGCGCTGCGACGTGACCAGCAGCGCGGACGTGGACGCCGCCTTCGCGGCCGCGGAGCAGGTGGCCGGCCCGGTCGAGGTGGCCGTGGCCAACGCCGGCGTCACCCGCGACCAGCTGGTCATGCGCATGCCCGACGAGGACTTCAGCGACGTGCTGGACACCAACCTCACCGGCGCCTTCCGGGTGGCGCGCCGGGCCACGAAGGGCATGCTCCGCCTGCGCCGCGGCCGCATCGTGCTCGTCGGCTCGGTCGTCGCGCTCACCGGCAGCGCGGGGCAGGTCAACTACGCCTCGTCCAAGGCCGGCCTCGTCGGCCTCGCCCGGTCGCTCGCCCGCGAGGTCGGCTCGCGCGGGATCACGGTCAACGTCGTCGCCCCCGGCTTCGTGGAGACGGACATGACCGCGGTGCTCGGCGAGGCCCGGCGGGCCGAGATCCTCGGCTCGGTCCCGCTCGGCCGCCTCGCCACCCCCGACGAGGTGGCCGGCGTGGTCGGGTTCCTCGCCGGGCCCGCCGGTGCGTACGTCACGGGCGCGGTGCTGCCGGTGGACGGCGGCCTCGGCATGGGCCACTGACGGGCTCGGCGCGTCCGAGCCGTCCAGTCAACGCAAGACACCAGAAGGAGCGTTCGCTGTGGGAATCCTCGAGGGCAAGCGCCTTCTCGTCACCGGCGTGCTGGTCGAGAGCTCCATCGCCTTCTCGGTGGCGCGCATCGCGCAGGAGGAGGGTGCCCAGGTCGTCCTGTCCTCGTTCGGCAAGGCGCTGCGCCTGACCGGGGCGATCTCCGGCCGGCTGCCGCAGAAGGCCCCGGTCGTCGAGCTCGACGTGACCGACAGCGGGCACCTGGACACCCTCGCCGACCGGCTGCGCGAGCACGTCGACGGGCTGGACGGGGTCGTCCACGCGATCGGCTTCGCCCCCCAGGCGGCGCTCGGCGGCAACTTCCTCAACACCTCCTGGGACGACGTCTCGGTCGCCCTGCACACCTCGGCGTACTCCCTGAAGTCGCTCACGATGGCCTGCAAGCCGCTGTTCGGTGAGCGCGCCTCGGTCGTCGGCCTCGACTTCGACGCCACCGTGGCGTGGCCGCAGTACGACTGGATGGGCGTCGCCAAGGCCGCCTTCGAGTCGACCGCCCGCTACCTGGCGCGTGACCTGGGCAAGGAGGGCGTGCGCGTCAACCTGGTGTCCGCCGGCCCGCTCGGCACCACCGCGGCCAAGCACATCCCCGGGTTCGACCAGCTGACCGACGTGTGGAACGACCGCGCGCCGCTCGGCTGGGACGTCACGGACATGGAGCCCGCCGCCCGGGCGGTCGCGGCGCTGCTGTCGGACTGGTTCCCCGCCACGACCGGCGAGATCGTCCACGTCGACGGCGGGGTCCACGCCATCGGGGCGTGATCCACCCCGGGTCGTCACCCGGCGGCGCGCTGGTGGCAGGCTGACGTCATGCCCACCCTCGTCGTCGTGCGCCACGCCAAGGCCGACCGTCCTATCGCGGTGGAGGACTTCGGCCGCCCGCTGCTGCCCCGGGGCCGGGAGGACGCGAAGGCCGCGGGGGAGTGGCTGGCCGGCGCTGTCGGCAAGCCCGGCCTGATCGTCTCCTCGCCCGCCCGCCGGACGGCGGAGACGGTCGAGGGGCTGATCAGCCCGTACGGCACCGACGTGCCCCCGATCGTCTACGAGGAGAGCCTCTACGAGGCCTCGCTGGGCGACATGCTGCGCGTGGTGCGCGGCCTCGACGACGACGCGGGCCTGACCGTCCTCGTCGGGCACAACCCCTCCGTGAGCGAGCTGGTCTCGGAGCTGACCGGGCAGCCGACCGAGCTGCGCACGACGGGGATCGCGGTCATCGAGGTCCCCTCCGCGTGGGCCGACACGCCGTCGTCCTCGTGCCGGCTCGTGCGGGCGGAGACGCCGCGCGCCTGAAGCCCAGTTCGCGCTTCGTGGTTCGGTGTTCTGCGCTGCGCCTCAGAAGGCGAACTGCGCCCGCGCGACCTGCTCCGAGACGACGGCGAAGCACTCGCGGCGCAGCCGGTTGTGCTCCTCGTCCAGGTCGTACCTGCGGTAGGCGTCGGCGTCGGCGAAGTCGGCGGTGATGACGTAGTCCCAGTTGCCCTCGCGCAGCCCGGCGTCCCGGCCGGCCGTGACCGAGAGCATCCCGTCCACCTGCAGCCGCCGGATGCCGTCGAGCCCCTCCTCGAGCACGGCCGGGTCGGCACCGGCTCGCAGCTTCCCGAGCACGACGTTGCGGATCACCCGGGCTCCTGGGGCGTCGACGGTGGGTACGGCCGGTCGAGCCTAGCCGCTGGTCAGACGGCGGACGCGGCCGCGTCGAGGGCGTCGGCCTCCTCGACCTCCTCGCGCGGGATGCCGAGCAGGTAGAGGACCGCGTCGAGGTACGGCACGGTGACCGCCGTGTCCGCCGCCGCCCGGACCACCGGCTTGGCGTTGAAGGCGACGCCGAGGCCGGCGCGCGCCAGCATGTCGAGGTCGTTGGCCCCGTCCCCGATCGCGACGGTCTGCTCCAGCGGCACGTCGCACTCGCGGGCGAACCGCTCCAGCGCGGTGGCCTTGCCCGCCCGGTCGACGACGTCGCCGACGATCCGGCCGGTCAGGCGGCCGTCGACGACCTCGAGGGTGTTGGCGGCGGCGAAGTCGAGGCCGAGCTCGGCGGCGAGCGGGTCGACGACCTGGGTGAAGCCGCCGCTCACCACCGCGACCCGGTGGTCGAGGCGCTTGAGGGTGCGGACGAGCGTGCGCGCGCCGGGCGTGAGGCGCACGGCGGCGCGCACCTCGCCGAACACCGACTCGGGCAGCCCCTCCAACAGAGCCACCCGGGCGTGCAGCGAGGCGGCGAAGTCCAGCTCGCCGCGCATGGCGGCCTCGGTGACCTTCGCGACCTCGGCCTCCGCCCCGGCGTGCTCGGCGAGCATCTCGATGACCTCACCCTGGATGAGGGTCGAGTCGACGTCCATGACGACCAGCCGCTTGCCGCGCCGGTGCAGCCCGACCCGCTGCACGGCGACGTCGACGCGCTGGTTGGCGGCCTCGCGGGCGAGGACGGTCCGCAGCCGGAGCGGGTCGGACCCGGAGACCTCCAGCTCGACCGCGGTCACCGGGTAGCGGGCGATGCGCTTGATCCGGTCGATGTTGGCGCCGCTGTCGGCGATGCGGCCCGTGATGGCCGAGAGCGCGGCCGGGACCAGCGGCTGCCCGAGGACCGTGACCAGGCTGCGCGAGCCCAGCGCCTCTGGCGCCTCGTCGGCTCCCGCCGAGACGACGGCCTCCATGCCGAGCTCGGTGGCCACGGCCTCCACCGCGGTGGTGATCGCCGAGGCCTGCGCGGCGCCCGGGGCCTCGAGGAGCGCGCCGAGCAGCAGCCGCCCGCGGATCACGACCTGCTCGACGTCCAGCACGGCCACGTCCGCGGCGGCGAGGCCGGCGAAGAGCCGGGACGTCACGCCGGGGCGGTCCGTGCCGGTGAGGGTGACGAGCAACGTACGAGGCGCGGGCACGGGCGGCAGGCTACCGGCGCCACGGCGCGACCGGGCCCGGGCCACCCCAGCGTCCGGCCCCTCCGCTCCCGGGCGCCGGGAGGTCGAGCCCGGCCACCGTCCCAGGGCCGGGTCGGGGCACCACCGGGCGCGGGGCCGAGGCCGCCCCGCGGCGCCCCCCGCCGGCCAGGTGTCAGGGCGTGACGCGCTGCCCCTTGCCGACGACGACGATGCCGGACTCGGACACCGTGTAGCCGCGGGCACGGTCGTACTCGTGGTCGATCCCCAGCTGCGCGCCCGGCGCGACGACCACGCCCTTGTCGAGGATGGCCCGGCGTACGTCCGCTCCACGCTCCACGACGACGTCGTCCATCACCACCGAGGCCGACACGTTGGCGCCGCTGCGCACCTGGACGCGGGGGAAGATCACCGAGTCCGAGACGCACGAGCCGGAGATGATCGCGCCGGGGGAGACCATGGACCCGCGCGCCTGGCCCTCCTGGCCCTCGTCGCCGCGCACGATCTTCGCCGCGGGCATCGGGTCGTAGATCGAGAGGATCGGCCAGTCGTAGTTGTACATGTTGAAGACCGGGTGGACCGAGATCAGGTCCATGTTCGCGTCGTAGAACGAGTCCAGCGTCCCGACGTCCCGCCAGTAGGCGTGGTCCCGCTCGGTCGAGCCGGGGACGACGTTCTGGGTGAAGTCGTAGACCTGCGCGTCGCCCTTGTCCACGAACATCGGGACCAGGTTGCCGCCGACGTCGTGCTTGCTCTCCGGGGTCATGGCGTCCCGGGTCACCGCGTCGACGAGCGCCCGCGTGGTGAAGATGTAGTTGCCCATGGAGGCGTAGACCTGGTCGGGGGCGTCCTGCAGCCCGACCGCGTCCTTCGGCTTCTCCCGGAACCGGGAGATGCGCCGCCCCGCGTCCGGGCCCTCGGTCTCGGTCTCGATCACCCCGAACTGGTCGGCCTGCGACAGCGGCTGGCGGACGGCCGCGATCGTCAGGCCGACGCCGGACTCGATGTGCTGCTGGAGCATCTGCCGCGGGTCCATGCGGTAGATGTGGTCCGCGCCGAAGACGATGACGTACTTGGGCCGCTCGTCGTCGATCAGGTTGAGGTTCTGGTAGATCGCGTCGGCGCTGCCGGCGAACCAGCGCGGGCCGAGCCGCTGCTGCGCGGGGACCGGCGTCACGTAGTTGCCGAGCAGCGTGGACATGCGCCAGGTCTGGGTGATGTGACGGTCCAGACTGTGGCTCTTGTACTGCGTCAGCACCACGATCTTGAGGAACCCGCCGTTCACGAGGTTCGACAGCACGAAGTCGATCAGGCGGTAATTGCCGCCGAAGGGAACAGCGGGTTTTGCACGGTCGGCGGTGAGCGGCATGAGCCGCTTGCCTTCCCCGCCGGCCAGCACGATCGCGAGGACGTCAGCCATGATCCGCACGCTACCCCTCTGGAGGTGACCTCAGTCACCTTGCCCCTCTTGCTCGTCCGCGTCGAGGGTCTAACCTCCCTCCCGTGCGCGCCGATCTGCTGACCCGTGAGTACCCGCCCGAGGTCTACGGAGGTGCCGGCGTCCACGTCGAGTACCTCTCGGCCGCCCTGAGACGTGCGGGGACCGATCTGCGCGTCAGGTGTTTCGGCGCCGGTCGGGAGGAGGAGGGCGTCACCGCGTACGACGACTCCGCCGTCCTGCCCGGCGCGAACGCCGCGCTGCGCACGATGGCCGTGGACCTCGCGATCGCCAACGACTGCGCGGGCGCGCAGCTGGTGCACAGCCACACCTGGTACGCGAACTTCGCCGGGCACGTGGCGTCGCTGCTGCACGGCATCCCGCACGTGGCGACGACGCACAGCCTCGAGCCCGACCGGCCGTGGAAGGCCGAGCAGCTCGGCGGTGGGTACGCCCTCTCCTCCTGGGTGGAGAAGACGGCGCTGGAGTCGGCGGCCGCGGTGATCTCGGTGAGCGAAGGAATGCGGGCCGACGTGCTGCGGGCCTATCCGGCGCTCGACCCCGACCGCGTGCAGGTCGTTTATAACGGAATCGATACGGAGTTGTACGCGCCGGACGCGGGCACGGACGTGCTCGAGCGGCTCGGCATCTCCACCGAGCGCCCGTACATCGTCTTTGTCGGCCGCATAACCCGGCAGAAGGGGCTGCCATATCTGCTCCGCGCTGCCGAACGGCTCGACCGCGACGTGCAGGTGGTGCTGCTGGCCGGCGCCCCGGACACCAACGAGATCGCCGCCGAGGTCGAGACCCTTGTCGGCGAGCTGAAGCGGGAGCGCTCCGGTGTGGTCTGGGTGCAGGAGATGCTGCCCCGGCCGCAGGTGATCCAGGTCCTGACACACGCAACGGTCTTCGTGTGCCCGTCGATCTACGAGCCGATGGGCATCGTCAACCTGGAGGCGATGGCCTGCGAGACGGCGGTCGTGGCGACCGCCACCGGCGGCATCCCCGAGGTGGTGGCGGACGGTGAGTGCGGCACGCTGGTGCCGATCTCCCAGGTCCCCGACGGCTCGGGCACGCCGACCGACCCCGGCCGGTTCGTGGGCGACCTGGCCGCCGCCATCCAGGCGCTGGTCGAGGACCCCGCCTTGGCGCGGGCCATGGGCCAGGCGGGCCGGAAGCGTGCCGTCGAGCACTTCTCCTGGGACTCGATCGCCCAGCGCACGCTGGAGGTCTACCGGTCGGTGCTGTAGCCGGGGCGGCCCGCCGTCAGCCCGTCGGCTCCAGCGGGGAGTTGACGGCCGCGGCGACCGCCCGCCGCCCAGCCGCCGCCAGTCGGCCGAGGGCGGCGCTGCGCATGCCGATCTGGCCGGCGCTCACCGCCGCGCCGGGCTCCTCGCCGGCGAGGCGGGCGATGGCCGCGACCCGGGAGGCGGTCGCGAGAACGCGCCGCGCCCGCTGCGAGTAGCCCGGGCCGAGCGGGTCGGCCTGGCCGTTGCCGCGCAGCTGGGCCAGCGCCTCGGCCAGCTCCGGGCGCCAGCGCGCCACGTCCAGGCGCACCAGCTCCTCGGTCGCCTCCCGCAGCGCGACGGTCAGCTCCGCGTCCGCCTCCCGCAGCGAGGGGGCCGAGCCGAAGGGCACCGGCCGGGCGGGCTGCGCGTGCCAGCGGACGAGAGTTCCGCTCGACCCGAGCGCGAGCACCTCCGGCACGAGGCCGTGTGCCGTGCCGTCCGGGCTGCCCGCGCTGACCACGGCTTCGCCGGCCTCGACGGCGGCGGCGGTGAAGGCCGGCGGCCCGGCGAGCCCGCGCGGGTCGCCGGGGACCGGCAGCGCGAGCGTCAGGCCGGTCGCCCGCTCGACCCGCAGCAGGCCGAGGGCGAGGGCGAGGCCGACCTCCCCGTCGGCTCCGGGCAGGCCGAGGACGACGTGGCGGGTGTCCTCGCCGACGACCGCGTCGACCGCGTCGTCGGGGCTGACCTCCCCACGCAGGACGGCGCCGCCCCAGGCGGCCAGGCGGGCGGAGCGCGGCAGTTCCAGCACGGCGTCACAGCGTAGGAGGGGCCGCCGGGCGGCGCGCAGCCGTGGGTAAGGTGCGCGGCGTGACGGATCGGCTGCCTGCCCGCGACGACCATGCCTTCGAGGACGGCCTCGAGGACGGCCTCGAGGACGGCCGCGAGGACGTGCTGCGGCTGTCCGGCGTCACGGTGGTCCGGGAGGGCAACCCGATCCTGGACTCGGTCGACTGGCGGGTGCGCGAGGGGGAGCGCTGGGTCGTCCTCGGGCCGAACGGCGCCGGCAAGACGACGATGCTGCAGGTCGCCGGCGCCCTCGTCCACCCGACGCGGGGCACCGTCGAGATCCTCGGCGAGACGCTCGGCGCGGTCGACGTCTTCGAGCTGCGCCCCCGCATCGGGCTGGCCAGCGCCGCGCTCGCCTCCCGGCTGCCCGCCGACGAGCGCGTCCGTGACGTCGTGCTCACCGCGTCCTACGCGGTCGTCGGGCGCTGGCGCGAGGCCTACGACCGGGTCGACGAGACCCGGGCGGCAGCCCTCCTGTCGGCCATGGGCGCGGCCCACCTGGCCGACCGGCGGTTCGGCACCTTGAGCGAGGGCGAGCGCAAGCGCGTGCAGATCGCCCGCGCGCTGATGAGCGACCCGGAGCTCATGCTCCTCGACGAGCCGGCCGCGGGCCTCGACCTCGGCGGCAGGGAGGACCTGGTGCGCCGGCTCTCCGCCCTCGCCGCCGACCCTGCCGCCCCGGCCCTGGTGCTGGTGACGCACCACGTCGAGGAGGTCCCGCCGGGCTTCACCCACGCCATGCTCATGCGCGCGGGGGGCGTCGTGGTCGCCGGGCCGGTCGAGGAGGTCCTCACGGCCGAGCCGCTCTCGGACGCCTTCGGCCTGCGGCTGCACGTCGACCACATCGACGGCCGCTGGAGCGCGCGCGCCGCGAGCTGACCCGTTGGCTCCCCGTCCACCGGTCGAGAATCGGGCGAACCGCGCATAAGCTCTGTCAATGGGATGGCTGGGTGAGCACGCGTGGGCGGCATGGCTCGCCGTCGCGCTGCTGCTTGTCGCGGTCGAGACGCTGACGCTGGACCTGGTCGCGCTCATGCTGGCGGCCGGCGCGGCTGCCGCCGCAGCGGCCGCGGCAGCCGGCGCCCCCGGTGCCGTCCAGGTCCTGGTCGCGTGCGTCAGTGCCCTCGCGATGCTGCTCGTCGTCCGCCCGGTGGCCCTGCGCCACCTGCGGCCCTCCTCGCTCACCCGCACCGGCATCGAGGCGCTGGTCGGGCAGCAGGCCGTGGTCCTGGAGCGTACGGACGGCCGCGGCGGGCGCATCAAGCTCGCCGGAGAGGTCTGGTCCGCCCGGTCGTACGACCCCGCCCTCGTCCTCGAGCCCGGCCAGACGGTGGACGTCATGGCCGTCGAGGGCGCCACCGCAGTCGTCTACGGAACGGGAGCCTGACCCATGGTCGGCCTGATCGTCCTCGCCGTCGTCGCACTCGCGGCGTTGCTGGTGCTCTACCGCTCGGTACGGATCGTCCCCCAGGCGCGGGCCGGCGTCGTGGAGCGGCTGGGGCGCTTCCACCGGACGCTCGGGCCCGGGCTCGCGCTCGTCGTGCCGTTCGTCGACCGGGTGCGGCCGCTGATCGACCTGCGCGAGCAGGTCGTGTCGTTCCCGCCCCAGCCCGTCATCACCGAGGACAACCTCGTCGTCGGGATCGACACCGTCATCTACTTCCAGGTGACCGACCCGAAGGCCGCGAGCTACGAGATCGCCAACTACATCCAGGGCGTCGAGCAGCTGACCGTGACGACGCTGCGCAACGTGGTCGGCGGGATGAACCTCGAGGCGACGCTCACCTCGCGCGACCAGATCAACGGCCAGCTGCGCGGCGTGCTCGACGAGGCGACGGGCCGCTGGGGCATCCGGGTCAACCGGGTGGAGCTCAAGGGGATCGACCCGCCGAGCAGCATCCAGGACTCGATGGAGAAGCAGATGCGGGCCGAGCGCGACCGGCGCGCGGCGATCCTGCAGGCCGAGGGACAGAAGCAGGCCGCGATCCTCACGGCAGAGGGCGCCAAGCAGTCGGCCGTCCTGCGGGCGGAGGGCGAGGCGCGGGCCGCGGTGCTGCGCGCCGAGGGCGAGGCGCGGGCGATCTCGCAGGTGTTCGAGGCCATCCATGCCGGGGACCCGGACGAGAAGCTGCTGGCCTACCAGTACCTCCAGGTGCTCCCGAAGATCGCCGAGGGCAGCTCAAACAAGGTGTGGATCGTGCCCAGTGAGCTGGGCGAGGCGCTCAAGGGGATCGGTGGCGCGCTCGGCGGGCAGCTCGACGGCCGAACGCGGACTCCTGACTGACGGTTCGCAGGCCGCGAGCCCTCAGGCGACCGGGCGCCCCAGGCCCTCGACCACCTCGGCCCCGGGCAGGGCAGCGAGTGCCGCACCCGGAAGCCAGAGCTTGGAGCCACGTATCCCGCTTCCGACGACGACGCGGGGCGACGACGCGACCGCCACGTCCACATAGATCGCCCAGCCTGCGGGCAGGCCGACGGGCGTGATGCCGCCGTACTCCATGCCGGTCAGCGAGACCGCGGCGTCCATCGGGGCGAAGGAGGCCTTGCGGACCCCGAGCCGCTTGCGGGCCACGCCGTTGACATCGGCCCGGGTCGTGGCCAGCACCATGCAGGCGGCGAAGCGCTCCTCGCCCTCCCGCTTGCCGCTGACGACCACGCAGTTGGCCGACTCCTCGAGGCCGACCCCGTAGCGCGCGCAGAACTCGGCCGTGTCCGCGGCCGCTGCGTCGATCTCGGCGACGACCACGTCCTCCACAGGGAACGACGGGGACCAGGCCGATACCGCCGCGGCCACCGGTGCGGCGAGCAGGTCGGTGCGCTCGTGCGCGGGGAAGAAGGTCAACGCGTCTGCCACGGGGCGCATTGTGCTGGGTACGCTTCCCCGCCGCGGCGGAGGGAGGGGCCATGAGCGACCGCAGCGTCGGGCTGCCCGCGGGGAGCACGCCGCCGCGCCTCCCGCGGCCCTGGCCCGCCCCCGTCTGCGCCGGGCCGCGCATCGCCACCCTGCGCCGCGAGCTCGCACACGACCCGGACGCGGTCGAGCGGCTCTGGGCGGAGGCCGCCGAGCAGGGCACGCCGTTGATCGGCGCCGTCGACGCCGCCGGCTACTGCGTCGTGACGTTCCTCTGGCGCGGGGACGCGGGACGGGTCCTGCTGCTGGCCAACAAGCTCACCGACCGCAGCCGGCTCGAGCAGAGCCTCATGGAGCGGGTGCCGGGCACGGACCTGTGGCACCTGTCGTACCGGCTGCCCGCGACGTGGCGGGGGAGCTACGTCTTCGTGCCCGGGCCCGACGGGGACGCCGCCGCGCTGCGGGCCCTGGCGGCGGGGCGTGGCGTACCGGACCCGCTGAACGGGCGAATCCTGCTTCAGCCGCCGGGGGTCGGTGCGCGGTCGGTCGCGGAGCTGCCGGACGCGCCCGCCCAGCCGTACCTGCGCGCGCGGCCGGGCGTGCGCCGCGGCAGCGTGACGCGGCACGAGGTGGCGAGCGCGGCGTACGGGCCGGCGCGGGCGGTGTGGGCGTACACGCCGGCGGGGCATCGCGCGGGCGGGGGGCCGTACCCGCTGCTGGTCCTGCTCGACGGGGAGATGTGGCTCGAGCGGCTCTCGATCGTCCCGACCCTGGACAACCTGGTGGCCGAGGGGCTGGTCCCGCCGCTCGTCGCGGTGCTGCCCGAAGCCGGGAGCAGGCAGGAGCGGTTCCGGGACCTGTCCTGCTCCGAGGGCTTCGCGCAGTTCCTCGCGCGCGAGCTGGCGCCGTGGGCCACCGCCGAGCTGGCAGCGACGGCGGACCCCGCGCTCACCGTGGTCGCGGGGCAGAGCCTCGGGGGGCTGGCCGCGGCGCACGCGGCGCTGCACGCCCCGGAGCGCCTCGGCGCGGTCCTGGCCCAGTCCGGCTCGTGGTGGTGGCCCAACGACCCGCTGCCCGGGCCCGAGGCGGTCACGCGGCACGTGCTGCGCGCCGAGCCGGTGCCGGTGCGCTTCTTCCTGGAGAACGGCACCGACGAGTGGGTCAGCCTGGAGCCGGCGCGCCGCCTGCGCGACGCGCTCGCCGCGCGGGGGTACGCGCTGGACTACCGCGAGTTCGCCGGCGGGCACGACCAGGCCTGCTGGCGGGGCGGGATCGCCGAAGGGCTGACGACGCTGCTGAGCACAGCAGGTAGGTCAGGATAGGTAAGGCATCCCTAACCTGTCGGCTACGCTGTGCCCCCATGTTGGCCTCGCGCTTCTCCCGCCTGCTGCTGGGCGCCGCCCTCGCCGCCCTCGCCGTCACCGGCTGCTCGTCCGGGAACGACGCCGACAACGCGTCGACCGGGTCGTCGACCCCCACGGGGGGCACCCGCACGATCACGGACGCGTCCGGCGCCCGGGTGGAGGTCCCGGCGCGGCCGTCCCGCGTCGTCGCCCTGAGCGAGCCCACACTGGACGGGGCGCTGGCCCTCGGGGTGACCCCGGTGGGCACGACGAACGGGCGCGGTCAGAGCAGCGTGCCGAACTACCTGGGGGCGCAGGCGAAGGCCATCCCCGTCGTCGCCGGCATCGGCTCCCCGGACCTGGAGAAGATCGCGGCGCTGCAGCCCGACCTGATCCTGGTCGACGGAACGACCTCCTCCGACGAGTCCGTCATCGGCAAGCTGCGCGGCATCGCGCCCACGGTCTTCGTCAGCGAGGGCGGCCAGGACTGGAAGGCCGCCTTCGCCGCCGAGGCCGAGGCCCTCGGCCGCGCCGCGGAGGGAGAGAAGGTCCTGGCCGACTACGAGACCCGGGTCGAGCAGGTGAAGGCCGCGCTCGGCCCGAACGCCGGGGCGAGCGTGAGCATCGTGCGCTGGTCCGGCCAGCCCCAGGTCCTCATGAAGGAGCTGCTGCCCGGCAAGGTCGTGGCCGACCTCGGGCTGACCCGCCCGGCCTCCCAGGACATGGACGGCCCCGGCCACTCGGTGCCGATCAGCTTGGAGAACCTGCAGGACATCGACGCCGACTGGGTCTTCTTCGGCACCCTCGGCGGCGGCGGCGCCGGCCCGGGCGGGGGCGCCAGCCAGACCGGCACGGGCGCGGAGGCGAGCGCCAAGGCCCTGGTGCAGGCGGGGCAGACGCCCGGCTTCTCCGACTTGGAGGCCTACGCGGCGCACCGGATCGTGCCCGTCGACGGCTCGGCGTGGATGAGCGCCGGTGGCCCGCTCGCCGCCACGACGATCCTGGACACCGTGCAGCAGACGCTGGCGTCGGGGGCCTGAGCGGGGCGTGAGGCGCCCTCGGGCCCTTCCCCGGGGATCCGGAGGGGGCGGCGTGACCGAGCCGAGCGCGGGCGCGCTGCTCGCCGAGCTGGGCCGGGTCGCGGCCGCGCTGGGCCCGGCGGTGCACCCGGTCGGCGCCCGGGCGTCTCGCTGGCGTTGCTCAGCGAGACGAGCGCGAGCTGGTCTACACGACCGCTTCCGGGGCCGGCGAGGACGAGGTCACCGGCAGGCGGCTGCCCTCCGGCAGAGGCATCGCTGGCTGGGTGGTCATGGCCGGGCAGCCGGTGGCCGTGGGGGACCTGCGGGCGGACGCCCGGTTCGCGCGGGACGTCGCCGAGGGGACGGGGTACGTGCCGCGCGCGATGCTCGCCGTGCCCGTCGTCGACGACGACCGCGTCCTCGGGGGCCTCACGGTGCTCGACCGCGACGAGTCCCGCCCCGGGGCCGAGGGCGACCTGGAACTGCTCACGGCCCTCGCCGAGCAGGCGGCCCTCGCCCTGCGGGCCGAGCGTGAGCTCGCGGGCCTCGGCCGCGTGCTCCCCACCGCCGTCGCGCGAGCCGCGTCGGCCGCAGGCGAGGAGGCGGGAAGCCTGACGGCCGCGGCGGAGCGGGCCGCCGCCGAGCTGCCGCCGCCGGACGCGGGCCTCCCGCCCTTCTCGCCCGCCTGGCCGGAGCCCACGGGCGGCCTGTGGCTCAGCGCCCGGCCACCGCGGTGCTCGCGGTCAGCTCCTCCAGCACCCGGGCGGCGGGGAGGACGACCGCGCAGCGCTGGGCGGCGTACTCGAGGGCGTGGCGGTGGTGCTCCGCGGAGAAGTCGGCCAGCGCGTCGGCCACGACGAACGCCTGGACGTCGCGCATGAACGCCTCGTTGGCCGTGGCGAGGCAGCCGATGTGGGCGTACACCCCGGTGATGACGAGCTGGTCACGCCCGGTCTCGGCGAGCAGCTCGGCCAGCCGGGTGCGCTGGAACGCGCTGTAGCGCCACTTGGTCATCAGCACGTCCCCGGGCTCGGGGGCCAGCGCGTCGACGATCTGCGAGCCCTCGTCGCCGGGGATGCCGTCGCCCCAGAAGTCCTGCTGCAGGCCACGCTGCTCGCGCGTCTGGCCGCCGGGCTGCGCGCTGTAGACGACCGGCATGCCGAGCGCGCGCGCCCCGGCGGCGAGGGCGCGGATGTGCGAGACCGCATCGGTCAGCGGGGACGTGCCGGGCTCGAACGCGGCGAGGAAGTAGCGCTGCATGTCGTGCACGAGCAGCACGGCGCGGCGGGGGTCGGGGCGCCAGTCGACGCGGTTCTGGGGGAGAGAGCCGAGCGCGGGGAGCGGGTAGGGCGCGATGCGCGGCAGCGCCATGGCAGGCCTCTTTCAGGAGACGGCAGAAGAAGGATTGGCTGAAGCGCGCTTGTGGGAAGCGCGCGAGTCACCGACGGAGGGAGGCGGCGAGCGCCTCGCGCAGCTCCTTGCGGCTGACCTTGCCCACGCCGGTGTGGGCGAAGGCGTCGACGAACTTCACGAGGTCGGGCACCTTGTACGCCGCCAGCCCGCGCTCGCGCAGGAACTTCTTCAGCTCCAGGGCCGTCGGCGCGGAGCCGCGGGGCACGACGACGGCGCAGCTGCGCTCGCCCAGGTAGGCGTCCGGCACGGCCACCACCGCGGCGTCGTGCACCGCGGGGTGCGCGAGCAGGTGGTTCTCGATCTCTTCGGCGGCGATCTTCTCCCCGCCGCGGTTGATCTGGTCCTTGTCCCGACCGGTGACCACGAGGTAGCCCTCGGGAGTGACCCGGACGAGGTCGCCGGTGCGGTAGAAGCCGTCGACGGTGAAGGCCGTGCGGTTGTGCTCCTCCGCCCGGTAGTAGCCGCGGATCGTGTACGGCCCCCGCGTCAGCAGATGCCCCACCTCGCCGGGCGGCACGTCCTCGCCCGCGTCGTCGACCACCCTGATCTCGTCGTCGGGGGAGATGGGCCGGCCCTGGGTGGTGAGCACGATCGTGTCCGGGTCGTCGAGCCGCGTGTAGTTGACCAGCCCCTCGGCCATGCCGAAGACCTGCTGCAGCCCGCACCCCAGGGTCGGGGTGACCCGGCGGGCCACCTCCTCGCTGAGCTTCGAGCCGCCCACCTGCAGCACCCGCAGGCTCGACAGGTCGTGCCCCAGTGCCGGCGCGGAGTCGAGCCAGACCAGCGCCAGCGGCGGCACGACGGCGGTGATGGTGACCCGCTCGCGCTCGATCAGCCCGAGCGCGGTCGCCGGGCTCGGGTCGGGCGCGAGGACGACCGTGCCCCCGGCGTACAGCGTGCCGAGGGCGCCGGGGGAGCTCAGCGGGAAGTTGTGCGCCACCGGAAGGGCCGCGAGGTAGACGCTCGACTCGTCCAGCGCGCAGATCTCGGCGCTGGCCCGGACGCTGTAGAGGTAGTCGTCGTGCGTGCGCGGGATGAGCTTCGGCACACCCGTGCTGCCGCCGGACAGCTGCAGGAAGGCGACGTCGGACGGGGCGGGCGCCGGCAGCGGGCGCGCCTCGGCGCGCACGTCCTCGAGCGCCGTGAAGTCGCCGGGGGCGTCACCGACGACGATCACGTGCCGCAGAGTCGGCGCCGCCGCCCTCGCCTCGCCGGCGAGGCCGCGGTAGTCGAATCCGCCGTGCCGGCCCGGGACGACGTAGGCGACGGCCTCGGTGAACGAGCAGAAGTACGTGATCTCGTTGCTGCGGTGGGCCGGCAGCGCGAACACCGGCAGCGCGCCGACGCGCCACAGCCCGAAGACGACCTCGAAGAACTCGGCCACGTTGGGCAGCTGCAGGACGACGCGGTCGCGCGGGCGGATGCCCAGCCGGTGCAGGCCGGCCGCGACCTGGTCGGCCCGCTCGTCCAGCTCGGCGTACGTCCACCGCCGGTCGCCGTCGACGACGGCCACCCGGTCGCCGTGCCGTGCGGCCAGGTCGCGCAGCATGCTGCCGAACGTCTCGCCGGTCCAGTAGCCGGAAGCCCGGTAGCGCTCGGCGAACTCCACCGGCCAGGGGACGTAGCCGGGCAGTTGGCCGGGGCCGGTGCTCATGCCACGCCGTCCAGGCCGAGCGCCTGCAGGAACGTGCCGAGCTTGGCGGTGGTCTCCGCGAGCTCGTCCTCCGGCCGGGAGCCGGGCACGATGCCCGCCCCGGCGTACAGGCGAACACGGCTTCCGCTGACCTCGCCGCACCGGATGGTGACGACCCACTCGCCGTCGCCGTCGGCGTCGCACCAGCCGACCGCTCCGGAGTAGAACCCGCGGTCGAACGGCTCCACCTCGGCGATGAGGCCGCGCGCCGCGTCGACGGGGGTGCCGCAGACGGCCGGGGTCGGGTGCAGGGCGAGGGCCAGGTCGAGGGACGTGGTCTCGCGGCTCGTGAGCTGCCCGGTGATCCCGCTGCCGAGGTGCCACATGGTGGCGGTCTGCACCAGCGACGGGCCCGTCACCGACACCGAACGGCACAGCGGGCGCAGGCCCTCGACGACGGCCTCGATGACGACCGCGTGCTCGCGCAGGTTCTTGGCCGAGCGCAGCAGCTCCTGCCCGCGCCGCAGGTCCTCCTCGGGGTCCGGGCTGCGCGGGACCGAGCCGGCGAGCGGGTTCGCACGGGCCGTGCCGTCGGTGCGGGACACGAGCAGCTCCGGGCTGGCCCCCACCAGGGTGCGGGCCCCGCCGAGGTCGTCGGCGGGCAGCTCGACCGCGAAGGCGTAGCCGTGCGGGTCGCGCGCCGCGAGCCGGGTGAGCAGCGCGTGCACGTCGACGGGGCGGGCGGTGCGCACGTCCAGGGCACGCGCCAGCACGACCTTCGCCACGTCGCCGGCTGCCATCCGCTCCAGGGCCGCCGCGACCCCCGCCGCGTAGCGCTCGGGCTCGGGGACCGGGCGCACCACCACCTCGCCGGCGGCCGGCGGCGGGAGGGCCGGGGCGGGGGCGGGGGCTGCGAGCGGCGCCCCCCAGGTGACCTGCTCGGGGACGGTCAGGGCAGCACCGCGGCCCGGTGCGAAGGGCACCGCGCCGACGACGATCCCCGGGCCGCCGGCGAGCACCGCGTCGGCGAGCAGCAGCCGGACGGCGTCGCCGAGCCGGCTCGACGCCGTCCCGTCGGGCAGGCGGGCGACGACGCCCTCGGCGAGGAGGGTGTGCCGCGGCGAGGCGAAGAACGCCGACGCTCCCGGCACGTAGCCGGCGAGCGCGTGCTGCGCCGGCAGGGGCATGGCGGGTGTCTCCAGCTGTGCGGTCACGTGTTCTCCAGAAGAGTCTTTCAGGCGCGAAGAGTCGCGCCGCCGTCGACGTACAGGTCGTGCATGGTGATGTGGCGTGCGGCGTCGGAGACGAGGAACAGGACCGCCTCGGCGACGTCGGCGGGGTCCGCGATCCGGCCCAGCGGGATGCCGACGCGGTACGTCCCCGGGTCGCCCGCGATGACCGCGTCGGCGCCGTCCGGGCCGGCCCAGAGCGAGCGCTGCATGTCGGTGAGCGTGGAGCCCGGGGAGACGACGTTGCACCGGATCCCGTGCGGGGCCAGCTCGAGCCCCAGGCACTTGGTGAACTGGGCGGCGGCCGCCTTCGAGGCGGCGTACGCGGCCATGTTCACCCGGGGGACGCCAGCGGCGTTCGACCCGACGGTGACGATGCTCCCGCGACGGCGGGGGAGCATGCGGCGGGCGGCGGCGCGCGACGCCGCGAAGACGCCGGTGGCGTTCACGGCGAAGGTGAGGTCCCAGTCCTCGTCGGACAGGCCCGCGACGGGGCCGGGGCGCAGCACCCCGGCGACGTTGACCAGGGTGTCGAGCGGGCCCAGCCGGCGCTCCAGGTCGGTCATGGCCCCGTCGACGGCGGTGCGGTCGCGCACGTCCACCGCGTAGGGCAGGGAGCGGGCGCCGACGGCGCGGAGCGCCGCGGAGGTGTCCTCCGCGGCGCTCGCGTCGGCGTCCAGCACGGCGACGGAGGCACCGTCCCGGGCGAGGGCGGAGGCGACGGCTGCGCCGATGCCGCGGCCCGCGCCCGTCACGAGGGCGACGGTCCCGTCGATACCTGGACGACCGGGGGCGGTCACAGCCCCGCGATCTCCTCGAGGATCGCGGCCGGCGCGGGAGCGTCGGCGGCGCGCAGCTCGGACACCGCGCGCGCGAGGTAGCGCACACCCTCCCGCGAGGCGACGAGGTCGCCCGCGGTCGTCCAGTTGCCACGGGAGAGCGCGCGCTCGAGGTCCTTGAGCGCCTTGTGCAGGTCGGTGTCGGCCTTCGCGTACGGCCTCAGCGCGGCGAGCACCCGGGCGGCCGTCGACCGGTCGTCCGCCGCGCTGGCCGCCGGCTTCACGATCGCGACCGTGTCGTCGCCCTTGTTGGTCACGAAGACCTGGTCGTAGAGCGTGTCGACGGCCGGGGTGTTGGCTCGGGGGCCGACCGGGAGCGACCACTTGAGGTCGCCGGTGGCGGTGTCGATCGCCCACAGCGTGCCGTCACCCTGGTTGGTGAAGTACGCCGTGTGGTTGCCCTCGTCGAGGTCGATGCCGAGGCCGCCGTTGTTGTTGCCCGCGTCGACGGTCTTGACCAGCGACAGCTTCTTGGTGTCGATGACGGAGACCGACCCCGTGCTGTAGCCGGTCACGAAGCCGAGCCCGGTCTTCGGGTCGACGCTGATGTTCTGCGAGGTCGAGGGGAGCGCGATGACCTTCTTGATCTTCTTCGTCCTGCCGTCGATCACGGTGACGTCGCCGGCCAGGTGCACGACGTAGAAGTTCTTGGTCGCGGGGTCGTACTCGACGTCCATCGCGTTGGCCCCGGGGCCGACGCCGAAGGTCCCCTCGAGGGTGTTGGTCGCGCCGTCGATGACCGCGACGCGCTGGTTGTTGATCTCGGTCACGTAGACCTTGTTGTTCACCGTGTCGACCTCGAGCTGGCGGTTCTGGACGCCGAGCTCGATGGTCGTGACCTCGGTGTTCGTGTCGAGGTCGTAGACGGAGACCGAGTTCTTGCGGGTGTTGCCGGTGTACAGCGTGTTCGTCACCGGGTTGATGGCGAGCGCGTACGGCGCGGTGTCGGAGGACTCGATGAAGCCGGTGACCTGCCCTGTCTTCGTGTCCACCTCCTGGATCCGCGCGGTGGCGGTGTTGGTGCGCGTGCCGCCGCTCGCGACGTAGGACTTGCCCGTGTAGGGGTTGGTGACGACCTCGTAGACGCCGAGCGCGACCGGGAAGCTGCCGCTCTTGACCGGGCCGTCGGCGGCGGACGCCGACGAGGCGGACAGGCCGGTCACGGCGAGCGCTGCGCTCGCGGTGGCGACGGCGGCGATGCGGGCCGTGCGGCGCAGGCGGGCGCCCGTCGAGCGCGTCGTGGAGAAGGGCATGCGGGTGCCTCCGGGGTCAGGAAGAAGTGTCGGCGCTGAGAGTAAGGCAAGGCTCACCTAATCTGGCAACCCCTGAACCCGTATCCGCTAAGGGCAGCCTGCCCTAAGCTAAGCGCCCGGCGGTTGCGTGCTGCAACGGCGCTCCGACAGACCGCCACGTACCTGCGCATTCGCCTCCAACGTCCGACCCGCTCGCCCTCAGGAGCCCCGTCACATGAGCGACCCCACCGCCGCGCCCCGCCCCGCGCACCTCGAGTCCCTGCGTGCGGAGGTCGCGGGAATCCTCGGCGTCTCCCCGGCCGAGATCGGTGACGACGACGACCTCATCGACGCCGGTCTGGACTCGGTACGGCTGCTCTCGCTCGTCAACCGCTGGCAGGGAGCCGGCACGACGGTCTCCTTCCTGGACCTCGCCGAGCGGCCGACGGTGGCTGCCTGGGCCGGCCTGCTGGCTCCCGCGGGCAGCGCCGCCGGCAGGGCGGAGTGACCGCGCTCGACGCGGCCACCACGGCTGCCGTGCCCGGCCCCCGCGACGTCGACGCCGACCGGCGCCTGCCGCTGACCGGCGCGCAGCGCGGGGTGTGGTTCGCGCAGGCGCTGGACCCGTCCAACCCAGTCTTCAACACAGGCGAGTACCTCGAGTTGCGCGGGCCGCTCGAGCCCGCCGCCCTCGTGGAGGCGGCCCGGCGTGCGGTCAGCGAGGCCGACGCCCTCCACGTGCGGCTCGTCGAGGACTCCTCGGGCGTCCCGTGGCAGCACCCGGTCCCCGTCGCCCCCGGGGACATGCCGGTCGTGGACCTGGCCGGCGAGCCCGACCCGAGGCTGGCTGCCGAGGAGCTCATGCGCCAGGACCTCTGGCGTCCGCTCGACCTGTCACACGATGTGCTTTTCGCCAATGTGCTCTTCCGGCTCGGCGCCGACCACTGGCTCTGGTACCACCGCTTCCACCACGTCGTCATCGACTACTTCGGCATGTCGCTGCTGAGCCGCCGGACCGCGGAGCTCTACACGGCGCTCGTCGCCCAGGAGCCCCCGCCGCCCGCGCGGTTCCGGCCGCTGCGCGACCTGGTGGCCGAGGACAGGGCCTACGAGCAGTCCGAGCGGCACGCGGCCGACCGCGCGTACTGGCTCGCCGAGCTCGACGACCGCCCCGCGCAGGTCAGCCTCGCCACCGGGTCCGCCCCGACGTCGCACCGCTTCTCACGCAGCGTGGCCGAGCTCCCGCCCGGCCTGCTCGACCGGCTGCAGGCCGCGGCCGCCCGGATGGGGACGGTCTGGCCGCACCTGGTGGCCGCGGCGGCCGGCCTCCTGGTCTCCCGGGTGACGGGCTCGCCGGACGTCGTCCTCGGCTGGCCGGTCATGGGACGGCTCGGCTCCGTGGCGATGCAGGTCCCGGCGATGGTCGTGAACGTGCCCCCGCTGCGACTGCTGGTGGACGACGCCGAGCCGCTGTCCGCGCTCGTCGCCCGGGTGGGGGACCAGGCGCGCGCCGCCGCCCGGCACGGGCGGTACCGCTACGAGGAGCTCGGGCGCGACCTGGGAGCGGCCCCCGGCGGGGCCCGGCTCTTCGGCCCGCAGGTCAACGTGATGCCGTTCGAGCCGGACCTGCGCTTCGCCGGGCTGCCGGCCGTCGCCCACAACCTGTCCGCCGGGCCGGTGGACGACCTCACCGTCAACGTCTACCTGCGCGGCAAGCACGAGGGCCTGCAGATCGAGGTCGACGCCAACCCGGCGCTCTACTCCCCGGACGCCGTCGAGGCCCATCAGCGCCGGCTCGTCCACCTGCTCGACGCGATCGCCGACGCGGGCGCGCAGGCCCGGGTCGGGGAGCTGGACGCGTTGCCCGCAGCCGAGCGCGACCTCGTGCTCCGGGACTGGAACGACACCGCCCAGCCGGTGCCAGCCACCACCCTGCCCCGGCTCTTCGCCGACCAGGCCGCCCGCACCCCCGACGCCGTCGCGCTCGTCGCCGACGGCGGCGGCACGCTGACCTACGCCGAGCTCGACGAGCGGGCCGCAGCGCTCGCGGCCCGGCTGCGCGCCCGGGGCGCGGGCCCGGGGCGCGTGGTCGCGGTCGCCCTGGACCGCTCGGTCGAGCTCGTCGCGAGCCTGTACGCCGCCCACCGGGCCGGCGCCGCCTACCTCCCGCTGGACCCGGCCCACCCGGCCGACCGGCTCGCCTTCGTCCTCGAGGACGCGCACCCGGTGTGCGTCGTGTGCGACGCCTCGTCGGCGGCCCGCCTGCCCGCGGGTACCCCGGTGGTCCTCGTCGACGAGGCGCCGGAGGTGGCACCCGCCCCCGCGACCGGCCCGCAGGCCGGGCCCGACGACCCCGCGTACGTCATCTACACGTCCGGCTCGACCGGGCGCCCCAAGGGCGTGGTCGTGCCGCACCGCGGCATCGTCAACCGGCTGCTCTGGATGCAGGACGCGTACCGGCTCGGCCCGGACGACCGCGTGGTCCAGAAGACGCCTTCCGGCTTCGACGTCTCGGTCTGGGAGTTCTTCTGGCCGCTGCTGGCCGGCTCGACCCTGGTGCTGGCCCGGCCAGGCGCGCACCGTGACCCGGCGTACCTCGCGGAGCTGTTCGTGCGCGAGCGGATCACGACCGCGCACTTCGTGCCGTCGATGCTGGAGGCGTTCCTCGACGAGCCGGCCGCCGCCGGTGCCGCCCGGTCGCTGCGGCGCGTCGTCTGCAGCGGGGAGGCGCTGGCCGAGGCGACGGCCCGGCGGTTCCACGCCACGCTGCCCGGCGTCGCCCTGCACAACCTGTACGGCCCCACCGAGGCGTCCGTCGACGTCACCGCTTGGGAGTGCCGGCCCGACGCCCCGGCCGGCCCGGTCCCCATCGGGCGACCGGTGTGGAACACCCGCACGTACGTCCTGGACGCCGCCGGCCGGCCGGCCCCGATCGGGGCCGCCGGCGAGCTCCACCTCGCCGGCGTCCAGGTCGCGGACGGCTACCTCAACCGCCCCGAGCTCACCGCGGAGCGCTTCCTGCCCGACCCGTTCGTGCCGGGGGAGCGCATGTACCGCACCGGCGACCTCGCCCGCTGGCGGTTCGACGGTGCCCTCGATTACGTGGGACGCAACGACGACCAGGTCAAGATCCGCGGCCAGCGCATCGAGCTCGGCGAGGTGGAGTCCGTGCTGCGGGCGCACGCCGGCGTCGCCACCGGGGCGGTCGTCGCGCGCGAGGACCGGCCGGGCGACCGCTACCTGGCCGCGTACGTCGTTCCCGCCCGCGCGCTCGAGGTGTCCGAGCTGCGCGAGCACCTGACGGCGGCCCTGCCCGATGCGATGGTGCCGACCGCGTACGTCCTCCTGGACGCGCTGCCCGTCACCGTCAACGGGAAGCTCGACCGCGCGGCGCTGCCGCAGCCGCAGCGGGACGTCCGTGGGGCCGACGCCGTCCCCCGCACGCCCATGCAGGAAGCCTTCTGCGGCCTCTTCGCGGACGTGCTCGGCCTCGACCGCGTGGGGCCGGAGGACGGCTTCTTCGAGCTGGGCGGGCACTCGCTGCTGGCCGCCCAGCTCGCCGCCCGGGCCCGGTCCGTGCTGGGGCGCGACGTCCCGCTGGCGTCGGTGTTCGCGGCCCCGACCCCTGCCGGGCTCGCCGAGCTCGTCGAGGAGGGCCGCGCCGGCGACGCGCTGGCCGGCCTGCTCCCGCTCCGCTCCGGTGGGTCGGCGCCGGCGCTGTTCTGCCTGCACCCGGCCGGCGGGCTCGGCTGGTGCTACGTCGGGCTCCTGCAGGAGATCCCGCAGGACCGGCCCGTCTACGCGGTCCAGGCGCAGGGGCTCGACGGCACCGCGACGCTGCCCGCCTCGCTGCAGGAGATGGCGGCCGACTACGTGCGGCGCATCCGTGCGGCGCAGCCCGCGGGGCCGTACCACCTGCTGGGGTGGTCGGTCGGCGGCGTGATCGCCCACGAGGTGGCGGTGCAGCTGCAGCAGGCGGGCGAGCAGGTCGGCCTGGTCGCCCTGCTCGACGCGTACCCGAGCGAGCAGTGGGCGAGCCTGCCGCCGCCCGACGAGTCCGACGCCCTGACGGCGCTGCTGCTCATGGCCGGCGTGGACCCGACGGCGGCGCCGCTGCCGCAGCCGTTGCGCCGGGACGAGGTCATCGCGCACCTGCGCGCCCAGGGCAGCGCGGTGGGCGGCCTCGACGCCGGCACGCTCGCCGCGGTCGTCGGCGTCGTCGCGAACAACGCCGCCCTGATGCGCTCCCACCGGCACGGCACGCTCGAGGGCGACGCGTTCTTCGTGGCCGCCACCACGCCCGTCGACCGGCCGCTCTTCGCGGTCCCGGACGGCTCGCTCGACCGCTCCGGATGGGGGGCTCACCTGACCGGCGAGCTCGACGTCATGGAAGTCGCCTGCACCCATCCCGAGCTCGTACGCCCCGACGTGCTGCGCACCATCGGTGCCGCCGTCGCGGACCGCCTGACGCAGGACCCGAAGCTGTCCGTCCCGAGGAGTGACCGACCGTGAGCCCGACCCGATCCCACCGCGCGCCGCGCCCGAGACGGCGGCTCGTCCTCACCGGACGCCGGCCGCGCCTGCTGGCCGCCCTGCTCGGTGCGCTCGTCCTCGCCACGGGCAGCGCCGTCGTCGGCGGTGCAGCGATCGCCGCGAGCGCCGGGCCTGCCGTCACCCTCGCCAACGCCAGCGTGCCGGCGGGCGGGACGGTGACGTTCAGCGGCACGGGCTTCGCCGCGGACGCGCGGGTCGCGGTCAAGATCGACGACGGCCTGCAGTTGCGGAACCCCACGGAGTCCGACGGACGGTGGGGCGTCACGGCCGACGGCGCGCTCTCGGGCGTCGTCGTCATCCCCGCTGACACGCCGGTCGGGCCGCACTGGCTGCGCTTCCTCGCCGCGAACGGCGTCAGCATCCGGGCCGACGTCACCGTGGCGAGCGTGAGCCTCGGGCTCGCGACCCTGCACGCAGGTGGAGCCCAGAGCTTCACGGGCACGGGCTTCGTGCCGGGCGCGCGCATCGCGGTCACGATCGACGACGGGGCGACGCTCGCCAACCCGGCCGAGGGTGACGGGCGCTTCGTGGTCGACGGGGAGGGCAAGCTGGCCGGCTCGGTGACCGTGCCGCCGAGCGCCGCGGTCGGCTCGCACTGGCTGCGCTTCCTCGCGTCCGGAGGCGTGAGCATCAAGAGCGCGCCGTTCGGGGTCGCCGCGGCCACGGTGCCCGCCGCCCCGGTCACGGCCGGGACCGCGGTCACCCTCACGGCCGTGGGACTCCCTGCAGCGGCGCGCGTGGCCGTGAAGCTGGACAGCACGACCACCCTGAGCAACCCGGCCGAAGCCGACGGCCGCTTCGTCGCGGGCGCGGACGGCACGCTGACCGCGTCCGTGACCGTGCCCGGCGCGACCACCGCCGGCACCCACTGGCTCCAGCTGCTGGCCACGCCGGGCGTCAGCGTGCGCAGCGCGGACTTCACCGTGCAGGCCGCCCCCGTGCCCCCAGCCGTGACCCTCGGCGCGACCTCGGTGCAGGCCGGAAGCGCGATTCCGGTGTCCGGCGTCGGGTTCCCGGCCGGGGCGACCGTCACCGTCAAGCTGGACGACGCCCGCACGCTGACGGCCCTGACTGCCGGCGCGGACGGCTCGTTCACCGGAACGGTCACGATCCCGTCGGACGTGGCGGTGGGGGCGCACACCCTGCGCTTCCTCGCACAGAGCCCCGCGACGAGCGTCAGGAGCGCCGACTTCTCCGTGACCTCGGCCCCGGCCCCCGCCGCGGTGTCCCTCGGAGCGTCGGCCGTGCAGGCCGGCCAGTCGATCTCGTTCAGCGGCACGGGCTTCCCGCCCTCCCAGACGCTGACGGTGAAGCTGGACGACAGCACGACGCTCACGACCTTCCCGATCGGCGTGGACGGGACCGTCAGCGGCTCCGTGACCATCGCCGGCACGGTCGCGGCCGGCACGCACTGGCTGCGTTTCCTCGCCCCCAACCCCTCGACCAGCGTCCGGTCGGCGGACTTCACGGTGACCGGGGCGCCCACCCCGCCGGCCCCGGCTCCCGCCGCCGCTTCCCTCGGCGCGGCCTCCGTGCAGGCCGGCTCGGCGCTCTCGTTCGGCGTCACCGGCTTCCCGGCGGGCCAGACCCTCACCGTGAAGATCGACGACGGCGCGATCCTGTCGACGTACCCGATCTCCGCCAGCGGCACGGTCGACGCGAGCGTGACGATCCCCGCGGACCTCGCCGCCGGCACCCACTGGCTGCGCTTCCTCGCCGCCAACCCCTCGACCAGCGTCCGGTCCGCCGACTTCACGGTCTCCGCGCCCCCGCAGCCCCGGCCGTCGCAGACCTCCACCCCCGCGCCCACCGCGTCCCCCACGGCGGCCGCCGTCCGCCTGAGCAGGAGCACGGTCACCGCGGGCGGGGACCTGACGTTCAGCGCGAGCCGGTTCCCCGCGGGCCAGACCCTGACGGTCAAGCTCGACGACGACGCGATCCTGACGACGTTCACCGTGGGGGCGAACGGCTCGGTCGACGGGACGGTCACGATCCCCGGGGCGACGAAGGCGGGGGCGCATTGGCTGCGCTTCCTGGCGCCCAACCCGTCGACCAGCGTCCGCTCCGACAACTTCACGGTCACCGCCGCCGGCGCCTCGCCGTCACCCACGCCGTCCTCGTCGACGCCTGCTGACGCGGGCCGGGCAGCGGCGAGCCTCAAGGCCACGACGCTGCAGGCGGGCCGGGCCATGAGCTTCTCGGTGACGGGGTTCCCGGCCGGCAGGACGCTGACGGTCAAGCTCGACGACGCCGACATCCTCAAGACGTTCCGGATCGGCGCCGACGGCTCGGTCTCCGGGTCCGTGACGATCCCGGCCGCCACCGCGAACGGCACGCACTGGCTGCGCTTCCTGGCCCCCGACCCCGCGACGAGCGTCAAGTCCGCCACGTTCCGGGTGACGGGTCGGGCGGCGGCCTCGGGGTCGTCGGGGGGCGGCTCAGCGGGGTCGGGATCGTCCGGCTCCGGGTCGGGCTCGTCCGGCTCCGGGCCGACTGCGGGCGGCTCGGGCTCGGGCTCGGGCGGTGCCTCCGGGGGCTCGACGGCGGGGGGCGCGGCCACGGGCGCCGCGTCGAGCGGCAGCGACGCGAACACCGGTGCGAAGGCGACGCTCAGCGGCTCGTCGGTGACGCCGGGCGGCACGATCTCGTTCACCGGCAGGGGCTTTCCCGCCGGCGAGCAGTTGACGATCAAGCTCGACGACCAGGACATCCTGCAGCAGTTCGCCATCTCGGCCTCGGGCGACGTGTCCGGCACCGTCACGGTTCCCGCGACGACCTCGGCCGGCGCCCACTGGCTGCGTTTCCTCGCCCCCAACCCGCCCACGACGCTCACGGCCGGGTTCACGGTGGTCGCGGCGGCGGGCTCGACCGGCTCGGCGAGTACGCCCGGAGGGGCGGCCGGTGGTGCGGCCGCTGCCGGTGGCACCACCTCCGCGACGGGGGCGAGTGCCAGCGCGGGCGGGGCGACCGTCACCCTGGGCGCCTCGTTGGCGACCGCCGGCGGTGAGCTGACCTTCACCGGCTCGGGATTCCCAGCCTCGGCCGACGTCATCGTGACGATCGACGACACCGACACCCTCACCACGGTCGCCGCCGATGCCGCCGGCGGGCTGGCGGGGTCGGTGATCCTGCCGCTCGACACGCCCATCGGCAACCACTGGCTCACGTTCGCGGCGAACGGCCTGTCCGCCTCGCTCAAGGTCGACTTCGTCACGAGTGCTGCCCCGAGCCCGGCCACCCTCGTCGCCGACACGCTGGCCGCGGCCGCCGCGACCGGCTCCGACGACGACGGCGAGCTGCCCCCGTGGGGCGTCCTGCTGGCGGCCATGGCCGGCGCGGCCCTGGTCGGCGGGGCGGCCGGGGGAGGCGGGATCGCCCTGCTGCTGCAGCGCAGGGGGCCGGCTCCCGCCTGACCGCCCCTCGACCGACGAGGCCGAGGCCCGCCGTGCGGCACCGTTGCGTGTCCGCGGCGGGCCCCGGCCTCTTCCGCGTCCCCATGCGCGGCACGTGGCATGCGGCGTGCGGTGTCGTGGGAGCGGCAGGAGACGCCTCGAGCCTCGCTCGCGCCCGTGGCACGTAGCGCTCACCAGGTCGAGCTTCGCCGTACGACACGCGGCGTGTCCCCGGGGGCCGTCGAGCTCGGGCGGCGCCACGCCGGCCAGTGCAACGCACGAAGGCCGGAGCCGCGGGACACGTGTCGCGTCCCGGGGCTCCGGCCTTATGCAGGGCTACTTGCGGTAGATCTCGTAGACGTCGCCGAGGTTGTTCGAGACGACGTACAGATTGCCGTTCGGGCCGGTACGGATATCGGTCGCGACACCGAAGTCCTGGCCGAACAGGAGCGTCTCGCTCTCGGTGATGCCGTACTTCTCGGTGTTGTCGGCGACCTTGTCGTGCAGGCGCTTGTCGGTGGACGAGATCCCGGTACGCCGGCTGTTGAGGTCGATCTTGAAGATCTGGCCCCCGAGCAGCACGTTGCGGGCCGCGCCGACGAACAGGTCACCGTGGTAGGCACTGCCGAGCGCGTTGCCGTCCTGGAAGCCGAGGCCGATGGGCGCCAGCTCGTACTTCCAGCTCAGGGCCGGGTCCTGGTAGTGCGACAGGACGCGCCCGTTGACGGCCGAGAGCTGTCCCCGGATCTCCCCTCCGGGCAGGGCGGCGGTGTGGACGTTGACGTACGCCCGTCCCTGCTTGATCCGGCGGAGCAGTTCGGCCATGGACCCGTCGAAGCCGGGAGCCCGTGCGATGACGTCGGCGGGCGTGATGCGCCCCTCGGCGATCCGCGTCTCGCCGTCGACGGTGACGCCGGCCGGGTCGTTGAACAGGTTGACGGCGATGGGGCCGTTCTGGCCCGGGCCGCCGAGGTGGATGTGCGCCATGCGCACGTCGGCGATGTTGGCGACCTCGAGCCGGTACTTGAGCGAGCCGTCCGCCAGAAGGACGAACGTTGCTTCACCGGTGGCCGCGGACGAGTTGACCGGGACCTCGCGGGAGCCGCTCAGGTCCGCCTTGAAGGTGGTGCCACCGACGGTCACCTTGAACATCCGCTCGAGCGCCAGCTCCGGGGAGGACTGCACGTTGTTGACGTTCGCCGGGTCCCAACGGGTCTGCTGCAGCCCGGCGAAGGGCGGGGCCGACTCGATCGCGCGGTACTGCGCCTGACGCGCGAGGGGGCCCATCGTCTGGACCCAGCCGAGGTTCGAGCCGGCGGGCACGCGGTTGATCTCGGCGAAGCTGTCGTCGCCGTTCTGGGAGTCCCAGAGGTCGCCGCTGATCGGGTCGAACGCGAAGCCGAAGGCGTTGCGCACGCCGTAGGCGAAGACCTTCTGCCAGTTGGCGCCGACCTCGCCGCCGCGCTCGGTGCCGGCGGCGTAGAACGGGTTGTCGGTGGGAGCGCTGCCGTCGTCGTTGAGCCGCAGGATCGCGCCGGTGAGGTGTGCGTTGTCGGGCTCCGGGCCGCCGTGCTGGTCGTCAGGCTGGTTGCCGGCAGGGATCGCCGGGCAGGGAAGGGCCGTCACGCAGCCCGGGCCGTCGGCGAGGTTCTGCAACTGGCCGCGGCGGCCCTGGTCGCCGAGCTCGATGTAGAGCTTGCCGTCGGGGCCGAAGGCGATCTTGCCGCCGTTGTGGTTGCCGCGCTCGACGACTTGGCCGGCGGCGTTGACGTTGGTCGCGTCGTTCTGCCGCGAGCGGGTCGCGATGATGGCCCGGTCCTGCGTGAGCGTCGACCCGTTCCAGACGAAGCGGTCGACGCGGTTGCCCAGCATCGGGACCTCTGCGGCCACGGTCGAGTCGGCCCCGGTGGAGCTCTGCGTCCAGAACAGGTAGACCCAGGGCGTCGCCGGGAAGCCCGGGTGCAGCGCCATCCCGAGCAGGCCACGCTCGGAGTTCGAGTTCACTGCGAGGTCGAGCACGGTCGACACGGCGCCGTTGGTCACGCGCTGGACCCGGCCCGTCGTCTTCTCCGTCACGAGCATGTCGTCCGGGCCGAGGAACGCGAGGTTCGTCGGCGCGACCAGGCCGCTGGCGACCGTGCGCACCGCGAGGCTCGGGTCGACGACCGTCGGGGACGCGGCGTACCCGGCTTGGGTGGGCGGAAGCACCGCAGCCGCGAGCGGGAGCACGGCTACGGCGATGAGGGCTTTCTTGCGGGGCATTTGCCTCTCCTTCCCTCGCCGTGGCGAGGATGGAGCGCGAGGGGAGCTCGTCCGCCCAGCGCCGGACGGCGCCTGTGCCGAACGTTTATCGGTCCTTCCCCCCGGCGCACGATTGAGGACGTGCGCGAGCATGCCGCAATTGCCGCAGCATCCCGGACAGGACGGGAGGGGCTGCGGCTGCGGCAACACTCGCAATGCCTTACACGGGACTGCGGGCCGGGCGGTTCAACCGCCGGGAGAGTTTTCTGCGGGGGAATTAGCGGCTGCGGAGCGACGCCGCTGCCGGGCCGCCGGGACGACCAGCGGCGTGCCGGTCTCCGGGTCGGGCACCACCCGGCAGGCGAGCCCGAACACGTCCTCGACGAGCTCGGCGGTGACGATGTCGCCCGGCCGCCCGGCCGCCATGATCTGGCCGTCGCGCATCGCGATGAGGTGGGTGGCGTAGCGACAGGACAGGTTGAGGTCGTGCAGGACGGCGACCACCGTGCGCCCCTCGTCCTCGTGCAGCTGCGCGCACAGGTCGAGCACCTCGACCTGGTGGGCGATGTCCAGGAAGGTCGTCGGCTCGTCGAGCAGCAGGATCGGCGTCTCCTGCGCCAGCACCATGGCGAGCCACACCCGCTGCCGCTGGCCGCCGGAGAGCTCGTCGACGAACCGGAGGGCAAGTCCCTCGACGTCGGTCGCGGCCATCGCGCGCGTCACCGCGGCCTCGTCGTCCGGCGACCACTGCCGGAGCAGCTTCTGGTGCGGGTAGCGCCCGCGGGCGACCAGGTCCGCGACGGTGATGCCGTCCGGGGCGATGGAGGACTGGGGGAGCAGGCCGAGGCGACGGGCCACCTCCTTCGAGGGCAACGACCGCAGCGGCTGGTCGTCGAGGAAGACCGTCCCCTCCTTGGGCGCCAGCAGCCGGGCCAGCGACCGCAGCAGCGTCGACTTCCCGCAGGCGTTCGGGCCGACGATGACGGTGAACGAGCCGTCCGGGATGGACACGCTGAGGCCCTCGGCGACGGTCCGCCGGTCGTACGCGAGGGTCAGCCCCTCCGCGTGCAGGCGGGCCCCCCCGGTCGAGGCCTGCGCCGATGCGCTCACGAGCGCCCCTTCCGCCACTCGGACGCGAGCAGCCACATCAGGTAGAGGCCGCCGACGGCCCCGGTGAGGACGCCGACCGGCAGCGCGGTGGCGAGCAGGTGCTGGGCGACGAGGTCGGCGACGGCGAGGACGAGCCCGCCCATGAGCACCGCCGGCAGCACGCCCGCACCCTGGCTGCGGGTGAGCCGGCGGGCGATCTGCGGGGCGGCCAGCGCCACGAAGCGGATCGGCCCCGCCGACGCGACGGCGACCGCGGTCGCGGCGACGGCGAGGACCAGGAGCCCGAGCCGCGCACGCTCGACCCGCACGCCGAGTGCCTTGGCCGCGTCGTCGCCCATCTCGAGCATGCGCAGCTTCCGCGAGAGCACGATCCCGATCGGCAGCAGCACGGCGAACGCGACCGCGACGGGGCGTACGTGCTCCCAGCCCCGGCCGTTCAGGCTCCCCACCAGCCAGACCTGAGCGCTCAGCGCACGGTCGACCGAGGACCGGGTGAGCAGGAAGCTGTTCACCGAGACCAGCGCGGAGCTCACGCCGATGCCGATGAGGATCAGCCGGTAGCTCTGCACGCCCCGGGAGTACGAGAGCAGGTAGATGGCGCCCGCGGTCGTCAGGCCGCCGACCACCGCTCCCGCCGCGGTGCCGGCCGTGCCGGCGCTGAGGAAGAGGATGGCGACGAGCCCGCCGAGGGCGGCGCCGTTGTCGAAGCCGACGACGTCGGGGCTGCCGAGCGGGTTGCGCGACAGGCTCTGGAAGACGAAGCCGGCCAGGCCGAGGCAGCCGCCGACCATGAGCGCGGTGAGCACCCGCGGCAGGCGCAGCGTCTCCACGATGAACTCCGTCGCCGAGGTCCCCCCGCCGAGCAGGGTGCGCACCACGTCTGCGAGTGGCAGCGGGTAGTCCCCGGTCGTGATGCTCCAGACCGCCACGACGACGACCCCGGCCGCCAGGGCCAGCCCGACGACGAGCGGGCGCAGCGTCCAGCGCAGCGAGAGCGCGCCGCCCGCCAGGGACAGCACCCGCCACGGCCGCGGGCGGCGCTCCGCGACGGCCTCGCGGCCCGGGAGGGTCGATGTCACAGCTGGGCGACCTTCCGCCGGCGGACCACCGCGACGAACACGGGGGCGCCGATCAGCGCGGTGACGAACGCTGCCTGCAGCTCCCCGGGCCGGGCCACGACGCGGCCGATCACGTCGGCGGTCAGCAGCAGGACCGGCGCCAGCACCATGGACCAGGGCAGCACCCAGCGCTGGTCGGGGCCGACGACGGCGCGGGCGACGTGCGGCACGGTGAGCCCGACGAACGCGATCGGGCCGACAGCGGCCGTCGCGGCCCCGCACAGCAGCAGGATGGACAGCGCGGACCAGGCCCGGGTACGCCCGACGTGCGCGCCGAGCGCCCGTCCGGTGTCCTCCCCGAGCGCGAGGGCGTTGAGCGACCGCACGAGGGCGAGCGCGATGAGCGCGCCCACTGCGAGGAACGGCCCCACCTGGACGAGCGTGGACATGTCGTGCCCGGAGAGGGCGCCGACCTGCCAGAAGCGCATCGCGTCGAAAGTCCCGGGGTCACTGATGCTGAGCGCCTGGGTGAAGGCACCCAGTGCGGCGGACACGGCGGTCCCGGCCAGCGCGAGCCGGACCGGCGTCGCCCCGCTGCGCCCGGTCGCGCCGAGCCCGTAGACCACGAGGGACGTGATCGCCGCTCCCAGCAGGGCGGGCCACACGTACTGCGCGGGGTCGGTGAGCCCGAGCAGGCTGATGGCGATGGCGGCGGCCGCCGCGGCTCCCGCGTTCACTCCGAGGATGCCGGGGTCGGCCAGCGGGTTGCGGGTGACCGCCTGCATGAGCGCCCCCGCGAGGCCGAGCGCCGCGCCCACCGCGAGGCCGAGCAGGGTGCGGGGGACCCGCAGGTCGTGGACCACGGTCGAGGCGGTCGAGTCATCGGGGTGCAGGAGCACGTCGAGCACCGTGCCGAGGGACAGGGCGCGCGAGCCCACGGCGATGCTCAGCAGGCTCACCGCGACGAGCAGCCCGACCGCGATCCCGAGCCCGCCGGCGCGGCGCCAGAGCCCGCCGCGGGCGGTCGTCGCCGTGGGCAGGGAGGTGGCGACGCCGTCGGGCCTCCGACCGGGGTCGGTGCCGCGCGGCGCGGCAGCGATCGGCTCGGTCCGCGACACGGCGCTTAGGCTAACCTAACCACACGGCCCCGCCGGCCCGCTCGCGGCCGCGGCCGGACGTAGGCTGATCCCGTGGCGTCCTCGATCGCCTACCAGGGCTCGCTGTTCGACGGAGGCCCCAGCACGCCCGACGACTCCTTCACGGGCCTGCGCCGCTTCGACCTCGACGAGCGCAGCTGGGTCGAGTACTGCCCGGGCTGGCTGCACGGCTCCGACGAGCTGTTCGCCGAGCTGGTCGAGACCGGCCGCTTCTCCCAGCGCACCGTCCACATGTACGACGCCACCGTCCCCGAGCCGCGGCTGACCGCGGGCTGGTCGACCGCGGTGAGCGAGGACGGACCGGACGCGGTGCCGGCAGCGCTGCGGGCGGTCTCCGAGTCGGTGTCCCGGCGCTACGGGGTGCAGTTCGACCGGGTGTGGGTGAACCTCTACCGCGACGGGCGCGACTCGGTCGCCTGGCACGGCGACCGGAACCGCAACACCCACCGCAACCCGCTCGTGGTGACCGTCTCGATCGGGGCGCGCCGCCGGTTCCTGCTGCGCCCTCGAGGGGGCAGGACCGCGCTCGAGCTGCAGCCGGGCGCCGGTGACCTCGTGGTCATGGGGGGCGCCTGCCAGCACGAGTGGGAGCACACGGTGCCGAAGCAGGCCCGGGCCGCCGGCCCGCGCATGAGCATCACCCTGCGCCACACCGCCCACCTCGACGCCCCCGGCACGTCCGGCGAGCCGCTGCCGACCTACTGGGCGCCGCCGCCGGAGGCCTGAGCGCGGGGCGGGCGCGGGTCGCCAGCTAGCCTTCGCCGCGTGTCGGCGCGCTCGTACCCCGGTCCTGCGTGACGCCGGGGGAGGCCGTCGCGGTCCTGGCGTCCGGGGTCGCGGCCGGCGGCATCAACACCCTCGTCGGGTCCGGGACGCTCGTGACCTTCCCGACGCTGCTCGCGGTCGGGCTGTCGCCCGTGACGGCGAACGCGACGAACACGATCGGCCTGGTCATGGGCTCGGTCAGCGGCGCCTGGGGCTACCGCCGCGAGCTCGCCGGGCAGCGGGCGCGCCTGCTCCGGCTCGGGCCGCTGTCGGCGCTGGGCGGCCTCATCGGTGGGGTGCTGCTCCTCGTCCTGCCGGACGACGCCTTCGAGGCGGTCGTCCCGGTGCTCGTCGCGATCGCCTGCGTGCTCGTGCTGCTCCAGCCGTGGCTCGCGCGCCGGATGGCCGCCCGCGACCGCCGCCCTGCCCACCACGGCGGCGCCGGCCTCGCGAGCGGCGTGGTGCTCACCGGCGTCTACGGCGGCTACTTCGGGGCGGCGCAAGGCGTGCTGCTCCTCGGGCTGATGGGCTCGCTGCTCGACGAGAGCCTGCACCGGGTCAACGCCGCGAAGAACGTGCTGGCAGCGATCGTCAACGGGGTCGCCGCCGTGCTCTTCGCCTTCGCCGCGCCGGTGGACTGGGCCGTGGTGCCGCTGCTGGCGGCGGGCGCGTTGCTCGGCGGAGCGCTCGGCGGCAGGTACGGCCGACGCATCCCCGCGCCGGTCCTGCGCTGGCTGATCGTGGCCGTCGGCGTGGTCGCCATCGTGCAGCTGGTGCTCTGACGTCAGGTCAGGGCCGGCCCCGCGGTGACACGTGGACCCGGGCCCCTGCCGCCGGGAACCCGAACGCCTCGGCCGCGCTGCGGCCACGCAGGAGCAGCTCGTACCACCTCACCTCACCGTCGCGGCCCGTCCAGCCGCTGCTCCCCGGCGCGAACGACATCTCCCCGGCGGGCACGTCGAAGGTCCCGTCGCTGACGGTGGCGGCCAGGGACCTGCCACCGATGGTCACCGTCACCGTCGTGCCGGACGGCGCCGGCGCCGAGGACCACGTGGTCTTCAGGTTGCCGTAGCCGTCGACGTAGGCGACGGAGCCCTCCGGCGGAGGGGGGACCGTCGCGGGGTCGAGCGGGCGGGTGCCGAGCGCGGGGTCGCGGGCCAGCAGCCGGGGGAGCAGGGCGGGGAAGGCGTCGCGGGAGCGGAACTGCGAGCCGGACGGCGGCACCTCGACCTCCACCAGCTCGTCCGCCTCCGAGCGCACGAAGGAGAACGCGTACGTCGAGTTCGCGCCGACGACCAGGCACCCGTCGGGCATCCGGGCCGCCACCAGGCCCTCGCCGCCGTTGTCGCTCCGAGGCGCGTCCTCGTCCTTCCGCGGGGCGACGTTGGAGTAGACGAGCCGGTCGGCCGGCCCCTCGGTGAGGGCCAGCTGCGCGGCACAGAAGCCGGCGGAGAGCGTGTCGAACGGTGGGACCGGGGTGTAGACGACGTCGGCCTCCGGCAGGAAGAGCGCGAGCCGCTGCCGCACCTCGGCGAACGCGAGGTCGCCCTGCCCGTAGTCGGCGATCAGATGCACGATCACCCCGATGTTGTTCCCCGTCCGAGGCAGGAGCACCTCCCGGCGCGCCCCGGAGCGCGCCGGCCGCGACAATTCCCCGGTGAACGGGAACGGTGTCGACGCCCAGCGGATCGAGAGCCCGGACGACCCACGGCTGCACGACTACACCGACCTCACCGACGTCGCGCTGCGGCGCGTCCGGGAGCCGGCGGAGGGGCTCTTCATGGCCGAGGGGGAGAAGGTCATCCTGCGCGCGGTGCAGGCGGGCTATCGCATTCGCTCGGCGCTGATGGAGGAGCGGTGGCTGCCCGGTATCGCGCCTGCGCTCGCCGCCGCGGGGGCGCCGGCGTACCTCGCGGACCAGGAGCTGCTGCGGACGGTCACGGGCTACGCGGTGCACCGCGGGGCGCTGGCGGCGATGCAGCGCCTGCCGCTGCCGGCACCGGTGGACCTGCTGCGGTCGTCGTCCCGGGTCGCCGTGCTCGAGGACGTCGTGGACCACACGAATCTCGGTGCGGTGTTCCGCGCGGCGGCCGCCCTGGGCGTCGAGGCGGTGCTGCTCACACCACGGTGCGCCGACCCGCTCTACCGCCGCGCGGTGAAGGTGTCGATGGGCGCGGTGTTCGCCGTCCCGTACGCGCGCTTCGAGCGGTGGCCGGACTGCTATTCGGAGATCCGCGACGCGGGTTTCCGGCTTCTGGCGATGACGCCGGCCGAAGGGTCCGTCGCGCTGCCGGAGCTGCCGCCGGCTGACCGCGACGCGCTGCTGCTCGGCACCGAGGGCGAGGGGCTCACGAGGCGGGCGCTTGAAGCGGCCGACGTGAGGGTGCGCATCCCCATGGACGCGGGCATCGACTCGCTCAACGTCGCGGCCGCCGCAGCGGTGACGTTCTACGCCCTTCGCTACGGCGGCCGGTCCGGCTGAGGCCGGTTCGAGGCCGGTCAGAGATCGACGGCGCGGACCACCGCCCACACCACGAAGAGCGCAGCCACGAGCACGCCGATCGCGATGACGGACACGAGGCCGAAGCGGTTCCAGAACGTGGCGTGCGGCAGGTCTGGCTGGTGGTACGCCTGGCCGCCGGCCCAGCTCTCGCTGCCCTCCGCGGGGGGCGTCTCGCCCGGAGGCACCCCGCCGCCTGGCTCGAGGCCGGGGATGTTGTTGGGGCGCGGGTCGGACATCGTCATGATGCACCGGCTACCCGGAGGGGTCGGCACCAAACGGTGGTACGCCGTCCCGCCCCGGTGGATCCGGTGCACGGGCGGCTCGGAGATGGAGGCGGCCATGGTCAAGCGGAGCGCGGACGAGCTGCGGGAGGCGCGTGGCGAGACCCGCGAGCAGCAGCTCGACCGCAACCTCGGCGAGCTGGTGCAGGAGCTGCGGGTCGCCCAGACCGGCGTGCAGTTCCTCTTCGCCGCGGTCCTCGCGATCCCTTTCCAGCAGCGGTTCAACGACCTGACGGCGTTCCAGGAGCGCGTCTACGTCGTCACGCTGGTGCTCACGCTGTTCGCCGCCACGATGCTGGTCGCGCCGGCGAGCTTCCACCGGGCCGTCTTCCGGCGCGGGCTCAAGGCCGAGCTCGTCTCGGCAGCGGACCGCATGTTCCAGCTCGGCCTGCTGGCGCTCGCGCTCGCGATGACCGCGGCCGTCCTCCTCGTCCTCGACGTGGTCCTGGAGTCCGGCCGGGTCGTCGGAGGCCTGGTCGCGCTGGCCGTGGTGTGGTTCGCGGCGTTCTGGTACGCGTGGCCCCTGGCGGTCCGGGCCGCGCGCAGCCGTCGGGCGCCCGAGGACGAGTGAGGCCCCCCGGGCGCGTGGCCGGCGTGGTCGACGCCTCCGAGTACGTCAGCGCGGCGCGAGCACCGGCGTGGTCCAGCCCTGCCCGTCGGCCAGCGCGTCGACGAGCGCGGTGAGCGTCTCCTCGGCGGTGTGCCGTGGCGCCCAGCCGAGCTCCGCCTTGGCCCGTGCGGTCGACATCAGCGGGACGTACCGCGCCATGTCGAGCCAGCCGCCGTCCGTGGGCTGCACGTGGGCCCGCCAGCTGAGCTCGGTACCGGCGCGCAGGGCCGCGAACGGGATAGGGATGCGCCGGGCGCGCAGCGAGCGCGCGATGGTCGCCGGGTCGATCGGCTGGTCCGCGGCGATGTTGAAGGCGCCGGGGGAGCGGCGCTGCAGGATGCGGACGATCGCGTCGGCGAGGTCGTCGGCGTGAACGACGTTCGCGACGAGCCCGTCCGGCAGCGGCAGCACCGGCAGCGCCGAGCGGGCGGCGCGTACGAGCGGCGCGAGGCGGCCGAGGAAGTAGCGGCCGATCTCCGACCCGGCTGGAGCCTGCAGGACCAGGCCCGGGCGCAGCCGGGTGACCGCCGGGCCGGGGCCGGCGCTCTCGAACGCGTCGAGCATGCGCTCGACGGCTGCCTTGTGCCGGCTGTAGTGCGAGGTCCGGATGCCCGTGGTGGGCCAGGACTCGTCGACCACGGGCTTGGCCGGGGCCGGGGCGTACGCCCCGATGGAGGACGCGACGACCAGGTGCGCCGCGCTCACCGCGCGTGATGCGTCGAGCACCCGCCGGGTCCCGTCCAGGTTGACCCGCGCGAGGTACGCCTGGTCGCGGTTGGGCTGGATGGCCCAGGCGAGGTGGACCACGGCGTCGGCGCCGGCCAGGGCCGAGCGCAGCGCGTCCGGTGACGCCGGGTCGGAGACGTCGACGGCGTGCCACGTGACATCGGTGCCCGCCTCCGGCAGGCGCGCCTCCGGTGGCCGGCGCGCCAGCCCGACGACATCCCAGTCGGGCTGCGCCCAGTGCAGCGCGCGCAGCAGCGCGCTGCCGACGTTGCCGGAGGCCCCGGTGACGACGACTCGCATGGGCACCCCCGGTCAGCCGGCGTCGCGGGCGCGTGCGCCGGAGCGCAGCCGGGCGGGGTCGACCTCGCGCTCGGGGTGGCGGCGCAGGTACTCGGCCTCCAGCTCCGCCGTGCGCTCGGTGTGCGCGGACAGCGCGTCGTCCGAGCCGTGCCGCAGCGTCTCGGTGCGGGTCTCGTGCAGGTGGGCGAGCTCGCGCAGCAGGTCCTGCTCCTCGAGCTGCGTGGCGGGGAACCCGGCCATGGCACCTTCTCCTTCGTCGCGTGCAGTGATCAACCGTTCGGCGATCGACGAGCGCCTACCCGCGATCCGCGCCGGTCACGCCGTCGTGTCGCGGGGCCCGGCACGCATGGCCCGCCCGGGTGGCGGCGCCGGCCGGGCGGGTAGCCCGGCCGGGCCATCGGCCCGCTGCGGATCTAGGAGACACGAGGGGGTCAGTGGCTGCCTTTCGCCGATCCTCCGCTTAGAGTCCGGGCGTGAGCTCTCCGCGTGTCGTCCGCAGCGTCGGCGTCAGCGCGCCCTCAGGGCGCCCGCTGCCGCCCGCGGCGGTCCTGTTCGACCGGGACGGGACGCTCGTGGTGGACGTGCCCTACAACGGCGACCCCGACCGGGTGGAGCTCGTGCCCGGCGCCCGGGCTGCCGTCGACCGGCTGCGGGCGCGCGACGTCCGCATCGGCCTGGTCACGAACCAGAGCGGCATCGCCCGCGGCTTGCTCACCCGCGAGCAGGTCGACGCGGTGAACGCCCGCCTGGCCGAGCTGGTCGGGCCCTTCGACGACGTGCGGGTCTGCCCTCACGGCCCGCAGGACGGCTGCGCCTGCCGCAAGCCGGCCCCGGGCATGGTCCTCGCGGCCGCCCGGCGGCTGGGTGTGGAGCCCTCCCGCATCGCGGTCGTCGGCGACATCGGCGCGGACATGGGGGCAGCGCGGGCGGCGGGCGCCCGTGGCGTTCTCGTCCCCACCCCGGTGACCCTTCCGGCGGAGGTCGCCGCGGCCGACGAGACCGCCGCCGACATCACCGAGGCCGTCGCGATGCTCCTGGGCGACGACACGGGCGTCCCCGAGCCGGCGCCCGCGGGCGGCACGTCCCTCGAGCCCGCCGCTGCGGCCCTGGACCGTCGGTGACCGGGCCGGGCGACGCGCTCCGCACCCTCGTCCCGACCGCCCCGCGACCCTCCAGGCGCGTCCTCTGCGTACGCCTCGACAGCGCCGGCGACATGCTCGTCACCGGCCCCGCCATCCGCGCCGTGGCCGCGGGCGCCGCCGAGGTAGTCGTGCTCGCCGGCCCGGAGGGGGAGGCCGCGGCCGGACTGCTGCCGGGCGTCGACGAGGTCGTGACGTGGCGGTGCCCGTGGATCGTGGGGGATGCGCCGGCGGTCGACCAACGGTCCGTCGCCGACGTCGTGTCACGGGTCCGCGCCCTCGCGGTCGACGAGGCCCTCGTCTTCACCTCCTTCCACCAGTCCGCGCTGCCGACCGCGCTGGTGCTGCGCCTGGCCGGGGTGCCGCGGGTGGTGGCGACCAGCAACGACTACCCGGGCTCGCTGCTCGACGTCCGGCACCTGGTCGACGAGTCGGTGGACGTGCCCGAGCCGGAGCGGCACCTCGCGCTGGCGGCCGCGGGGGGCTACGCGCTGCCGGCCGGGGACGACGGGCGGCTGGCCGTACGCCGCCCGCTCCCGCCGCTGCCGGGCGACGTCGCCGCGCTCGCCGAGGAGCCGTACGTCGTGCTGCACCCGGGCGCGTCCGTCCCGGCGCGTGCCTGGACGCCGTTACGATGCGCGGAAGCGGTCGAGACGCTGGCCGCCCGTGGCTGGCGTGTGCTCGTCACCGGCTCGTCCGGCGAGCGCGGGCTCACCGCGCAGGTGGCCGGCCGGTCCGGGGTCGACCTCGGCGGCCGCACCTCGCTCGGCCAGGCGGCCACGCTGCTCGCCGGTGCACGGGCGGTCGTGGTCGGCAACACCGGCCCGGCTCACCTGGCCGCGGCGGTCGGCACCCCGGTCGTGTCGCTGTTCGCGCCCACCGTTCCCGCGGTGCGCTGGGCCCCGTACGGCGTGCCCACGGTGCTGCTGGGCGACCCGTCGGCCCCGTGCGCCGGCTCCCGCGCCCGCGAGTGCCCCGTGCCCGGTCACCCGTGTCTCGCCTCCGTCACCGCGGAGGACGTCGCTGCCGCAGTAGAGAAGCTAGGAGGCGCACCACTGTGAGGGGTCAGGTCTTGAGGGGCTCTGCGTGAGGATCCTGCTCTGGCATGTGCACGGCTCGTGGACGACCTCGTTCGTCCAGGGCGGGCACGAGTACCTGCTCCCGGTCGTCCCCGGCCGCGGCGCGGACGGCGGCGGCCGCGCCCACACCTGGGACTGGCCCGCCGGCGCCCGGGAGGTGACCCCGGAGCAGCTGCGCGACGAGGACATCGACGTCGTCGTGCTGCAGCGCCCGCGTGACCTCGAGCTCGTCCGCGAGTGGCTCGGCCGCGAGCCGGGGGTGGACCTGCCCGCGGTGTACGTGGAGCACAACACCCCGAAGGGCGAGGTGCCGCTCAGCCGGCACCCGCTGGCCGAACGGGACGACATCCCGGTCGCCCACGTGACCTACTTCAACGAGCTGTTCTGGGACAGCGGGCGTGCGCCGACGGTGGTCGTCGAGCACGGCGTGGTCGACCCCGGCGAGCTCTACACCGGCGAGCTGGAGCGGGCCGGGATCGCCATCAATGAGCCGGTGCGTCGCGGTCGGGTCACGGGGAGTGACTTGCTGGCGCGTTTCGCGGAAGCGGCGCCGCTCGACGTCTTCGGAATGCGGCTGGCCGGCCTCCACGAGAGATTCGGGCTCGAGCCGTCCCGCGTCGCGCTGCACGAGGACCCGCCGCAGTCGGCGATGCACGCGGAGCTGGCCCGCCGCCGGGTCTACGTGCACCCGCTGCGCTGGACCTCGTTGGGGCTTTCCCTCATCGAGGCGATGCATCTCGGCATGCCCGTCGTGGTACTCGCTTCCACAGAGGCTGTCGAGGCGGTACCCGAAGAAGCCGGGTGCCTCAGCACACGGATCGACGTGCTGACGAACGCAGTCCGCGGTTTCATGTCTGATCCGGACTCCGCCCGCTTGGCCGGAAAGGCCGCCCGGGCGTACGCGCTGGAGCGCTACGGCCTCGGTCGCTTCCTCAGCGACTGGGACCGCTTGTTGAGAGAGGTGGTGCGATGAAGGTCGCCATGGTTTCCGAGCACGCCAGCCCGCTGGCGAGCGTCGGGGGCATCGACTCGGGCGGGCAGAACGTGCACGTCGCGGCGCTGGCGGCTGCCCTCGCGCGCCGCGGCCATGACGTCACCGTCTACACGCGCCGGGACTCCCCGGCGCTGCCGGACCGGGTGGAGGTCTCCGACGGCTACGCGGTCGAGCACCTGTCGGCCGGCCCCGCCGCGGAGATGCCCAAGGACGACCTGCTGCCGCACATGAGCGAGCTCGCGGCCGGGCTCGCCGCCCGGTTCGCCCAGGACCGTCCCGACGTGGTGCACGCGCACTTCTGGATGAGCGGGCTCGCCGCGCTGCTGGCCGCTCAAGGGACCGGCATCCCGGTCGTGCAGACCTTCCACGCCCTCGGCACCGTCAAGCGCCGGCACCAGGGGGCGGCCGACACCAGCCCGGAGGACCGCATCCGCGTCGAGCGCGCCGTCTGCCATGACGCGGCGCGCATCATCGCCACCTGCAGCGACGAGGTCTTCGAGCTCGTCCGCATGGGCGCGCGCCGCACCGCGGTCTCGGTCGTGCCCTGCGGCGTCGACGTCGACCACTTCACCCCGACCGGCGCGACGCTGGAGCTGCCGACGGCCGGCCAGGCGTACCGCCTGCTCGTGGTCGGGCGCCTGGTCGCGCGCAAGGGGGTCGACGACGTCATCCGCGCGCTGGCGTCCCTGCGCAACACCGAGCTCCTCGTGGCCGGCGGCCCCGAGCCCTCCGAGCTCGACTCCGACCCCGAGGTACGCCGGCTGCGCGCCGTCGCCGAGCAGCACGGGGTGGCCGACCGGGTGGTGTTCCTCGGCCGGGTCGGGCGCACCCAGATGCCCTCGTTGCTGCGCGCGGCCGACCTGCTCGTCACGGTGCCGTGGTACGAGCCGTTCGGGATCGTTCCCCTCGAGGCCATGGCGTGCGGGCTGCCGGTCGTGGCCAGCGCCGTGGGCGGCCTGCAGGACACCGTGGTCGACGGCACGACCGGCGCGCTCGTCCCGCCGCGCCGCCCGGACCAGCTGGCCCAGGTGCTGCGCCATCTGCTGTCGGACCCGATGCGGCGCGAGGGATACGGGCTGGCCGGCATCGACCGGGCCCGGGCGCGCTACAACTGGGACCGGGTGGCGCTGGACACCGAGGCGGTCTACGCCGACGTGCTGCACCAGACGTCCGGCGCGGCGCCCGGCCTGGGGGCCGAGGACGGGGACGACCTCGAGATCGACCTGCTCGCCGAGAGCTCGCGCGAGGCGGTCCGATGACGGGCTGCACCCCGACCGGGCAGGCGCACCTGCACGTGCTCGCCGAAGCCCTCGACGGCTTCACGACCGAGACGGCGACGCTGGAGCGCTGGGGCGCCCGGCTGGCCGAGGTCCTGTCCGCGGGTGGGCGGCTGCTCGCGCTGGGCAACGGCGGCAGCGCGGCGCAGGCCCAGCACCTCACGGCCGAGCTCGTCGGGCGCTACCGGGACGACCGGGCGCCCTACAGCGCGATCGCCCTGCACGCCGAGACCTCGACGCTGACCGCGCTGCTCAACGACTACCCGGTGGAGGAGGTCTTCGCCCGGCAGGTCGAGGCCCACGGCCGTCCCGGCGACGTCCTGGTGGCGATGTCGACGAGCGGCCGCAGCCCCAACGTGCTGGCCGCCGTCCGCCGGGCCCGCGCGGCCGGGCTCACCACCTGGGCGTTCACCGGGCCACGGCCCAACCCGCTGGCGCTCGAGGCGGACGAGGCGGTCGCGGTGGAGGCGCCCTTCACCGCGACGGTCCAGGAGCTGCACCTCGTCGGGCTGCACATGCTCTGTGCGGCGTTCGACGCCGCGCTCGGCGTCATCGACGTCGACGCGGCCCGGATCGAGCTGCCGGAGCCCCCGCTGACCAGCGCGGCGCCCGCGTGAGCGGGCCGCTCGTCGTCGTCGGGGACGCCCTGCTCGACGTCGACGTGGTCGGCGCGGTGGAGCGGGTCGCTCCGGACGCCCCGGTGCCGGTGCTCGACGTGCGCGAGGAGCGGCCGCGGCCGGGAGGGGCGGCGCTCGCCGCACTGCTCGCCGCCCGCGACGGCCGTGAGGTCGTCCTGGTCGCCCCGCTCGCCGACGACGCGGCGGCGTCCCGGCTGCGCTCCCTGCTCGAGCCGCACCTGCGGCTGGTCCCGCTGGCCTGGGGCGGCAGCACGCCGGTGAAGACGCGGGTGCGCTCGGCGGGCCAGTCCCTCGTGCGGCTGGACACCGGCGGGGCCGACGGCCCCGTAGGGGACCCGGGCGCGGAGGTGACGGAGGCGCTGGCGGCTGCGTCCGCGGTGCTCGTCGCGGACTACGGCCGCGGCGCGACCGCCTCGCCCGCGCTGCGCACGCTGCTCGCCCGCGCCGCCGCGCGCGTCCCGCTCGTCTGGGACCCGCACCCGCGGGGTGCGTCCCCCGTGCCCGGGGCGCGGCTGTGCACGCCGAACGGCTCGGAGGCCGCGCGGGCGGCCGTGGAGTTCGGGGTTCCGGCCGACCTCGACGGGGCGGTCGCGGCGGCGAGCCGTCGGGGCGACGCGCTCGTCCGCGGCTGGGGCGCGTCGGCGGTGTCCGTCACCCTCGGGGCGCGGGGCGCCCTGCTCTCGTACGGCGAGGGCGCACCGCTCGTCGTGCCGGCGCCGTTCGTGCCGTGCGCCGACCCCTGCGGCGCAGGGGACCGCTTCGCCGCCGCCGCCGCCGGGCTGCTCGCCGACGGGGCGCTGGCCAGCGAGGCCGTCGCGGGGGCCGTCGCCGCCGCCTCGGCCTTCGTCGCGGCGGGTGGCGCCTCGGCCGTGCGGGTCGACGGAGCCGGGCCGACGGTGGCGCCGGTCGTCGGCGGGCAGGACCGCGCGGCCGACGTCATCGCCGCCACGCGGGCGGCCGGTGGCACGGTGGTCGCCACGGGCGGCTGCTTCGACCTGCTCCACGCCGGCCACGTGGCGACGCTGGAGGCGGCCCGGGCGCTGGGCGACTGCCTCGTCGTCTGCCTCAACAGCGACGCCTCCGTGCGCCGGCTCAAGGGCCCGGAGCGCCCGCTGCAGCCGCATGGCGACCGCCGCCGGGTGCTGGAGGCACTCGCCTGCGTCGACGCGGTGGTGGTCTTCGACGAGGACACCCCCGAGGCCGCTCTGGACCGCCTCCGGCCCGACGTCTGGGCCAAGGGCGGCGACTACGCCGGGACCGAGCTGCCCGAGTCCACGCTGGTCCGGTCCTGGGGCGGCGCGGCCGTGGTGCTGCCCTACCTCGACGGCCGCTCGACCACGGCTCTGGTCAAGACGGCCCGGGACCGCGGCGCCGCACTGCCGAGCGGCAATTCGCAATTCGCGGATGTCTGATGCGCACTTGGTTGATTCGTTGAAGCACGAAGGAGACAACATGAGCAACCCCGTCGGCCGCGTCCTCGTGACGGGCGGCTCGTCCGGGCTCGGCGCCGCTGTGGTCGAGGCCGTCCGGGCCGACGGCGGCACCGCGTACGTCCTCGACCGGGTCGCACCCGAGGCGGACGTCGACCACGAGTTCGTCGACATCGCCGACACCCGCGCCGCGGAGGCGGCCGTCCGTCGCGTCGCCGAGCGGGCCGGGGGCCTCGACGCGGTGGTCACCGCCGCCGGCATCGACCGGTGCGGCCGCCTCGAGGACGTCGCCGCCGAGGAGTGGGAGCGGGTCATCGCCGTCAACCTGCTCGGCACCGCGGCCGTGGTCCGCGCCGCCCTGCCGGCGCTGCTCGAGAGCCAGGGCAAGGTCGTGACCGTCGCGTCGACGCTCGGCCTGCGCGCGCTGTCGGACGCCACCGCCTACTCCGCCTCGAAGTTCGGCGTGGTCGGGTTCACCCGTGCGCTGAACGCGGAGACCCAGGGCCGCATCGGCGTCACGCTGCTGATCCCGGGTGGCATGCAGACGCACTTCTTCGACGACCGCGACCCGCAGTACAAGCCGGGCCCGGACGCCAAGCTCAACCGTCCGCAGGACGTGGCGCAGACCGTGCTCTTCGCGCTCAAGCAGCCGCAGGGCTGCGAGGTCCGTGAGCTGCTCGTCGCGGCGAGCGTCGAGAGCTCTTGGCCGTAGGCCTGCCGGACGCCGGACGGGGCAGGGCACCCGACCCGCGGCCGACTGCGCTGCTGCTGCGCGCTCTCGGCCTCGGTGACCTGCTCACCGCCGTGCCCGCCCTGCGCGGGGCGCGTCGGGCGCTGGCGGGGCACCGGCTCGTGCTGGCGGCGCCGTCGGCGCTGGCCCCGGTCGCCCTGCTCACCGGGGCCGTCGACGAGGTCCTCCACGTCGGCGGCCTCGACGGCTCGCCGCCGGCGCTGCGGCAGCCGCCCGATCTCGCGGTCAACCTGCACGGCAGCGGGCCGCAGAGCCACCGGCTCCTGGCCGGCCTGCGCCCCGGTCGGCTGGTCGCCTTCGCGAGCGCGGAGGCCGGGGTCGACGGGCCGCAGTGGCGGCCGGACGAGCACGAGCGCGCGCGGTGGTGCCGTCTCGTCGCGGGCACCCTGGGCCCGTGTGCCCCGGACGACCTGCGTCTCGAGCGGCCGGCGGTCGCCGCCCCCGTGCCGGGAGCCGTCGTCGTCCACCCCGGCGCCGCGTACGCCAGCCGACGCTGGCCGGTCGAGCGCTTCGCCACGGTGGCGGCCGAGCTGCGCCGCACCGGCCGGCGCGTGGTGGTCACCGGGTCCGGTACGGAGCGGGCGCTGGCCGGGGAGCTCGCCGCCCGCGCCGGGCTGCCCGCGGCGGACGTCCTCGCCGGGCGTACGTCCCTGCTCGACCTCGCCGCCCTGGTGGCCGAGGCGGCCCTGGTGGTCTCGGGGGACACCGGGATCGCCCACCTGGCCTTCGCCTACGAGCGGCCGTCCGTCACCGTCTTCGGGCCCGCCCCGCCGGCGCGCTGGGGCCCGCCCGTCCACCGCAGCCACGTCGTCCTCTGGCACGGCGACGCCTCGGACCCGTGGCACGTGGGGGACGTCTTCGCCGACCACCCGGTGCCGGAGCTGCTCGACGTCCCGGCCGACGAGGTCCTGGACGCGGCTGCACGGGCGCTTGCCGGCTGATCACGTGCGGGCCGCGGCGGCATGCCGGGGCGGGCCTGCGGGTACCGGCTGCGCATGAGCAGTCGAGTCCCCCTGGACGCCCTCTTCGCCGGCTACGTGCACGACCTCGCCCAGCTCGCGGAGCTGGCCCGCGACGAGCACGCGGAGGGGCTGCGCGGGTCCCGTGCCCTGGTCGGCAAGCTCGCCCTTGAGGCGGTGCGGGTCAGCGTGTACGAGCGCCACTTCCTGCTCCCGGTGGTGCGCGAGTCGTTGTCCGACGGGGACCACCACGCCCGTACGGTGACGGCGCGGCTGGACGCCCTGGAGCAGCGGGTCGTCGCCCTCGAGGGGCTGGACCCGGAGTCCGAGGCGGCGGGCGTGGCCCTGCGTGCCCTCACGGACACCACGGTCGACCTCGCCAACGAGCAGCGATCGGGGCTGCTGCCCGCGCTCGCCGAGGCCGTCGGCGACCGCGAGCTGGTCTTCCTGGCCGAGCGGGTCGTCCCCACCCAGCAGGCGGGCACGACGCACTCTCACCCCAAGCTGCCTCAGCAGTACGACCTGCAGCACTGGCCGCAGCGCGGGCTCGCCCGGGCTGCTCGCGAGGCGCTGGAGCAGGAAGCTCGCATCCGCGAAGCAGATTTCACCTCCACCTCCTGACCGCGCCCCACCCCACCCCTCGCTGCTGAAGGGCGGGCGGTGAGTTGCCGCCGGCCATCGCGGCCGTGGACAACTGACCCCCGTGCGCATGATTAGCGGGGGGAGGTGGGCGAGCGGTAGGTGGTGACGGTGACGGAGACGGTCACCGACGTCAGCTCGTCGAGGGCCTCCGTACGCCGGCTCAACTCCTCCGCGCCCAGGTGCCTGGCGCTCGGCCCCGCCGCGACGAGGGCGGCCGCCTCGGCGCGGGACAGGTCGACGCGGTGCTCGACCGTCTCCTCGGCCGTCGCGGTGAACGACGCGCCGAGGGCGGCGTCCACCCGGCGCCGCTTGTCCTGCGCCACGGTCAGCAGGCCGAGGCCGGCTACGAGCTCGTGCAGGTGCCGGGCCGTGGGCGCGGCCACGACGACGGCTCCACCGGGCGCGAGCACGCGAGCGAGCTCGGCGCCGTTGCGCGGTGCGAAGACGTTCAGCGCGACGGCCGCGGCCCCCGTACGCACCGGCAGCCGGTGCCAGGCGTCGCACGCGACGGCGCCGGCCCGTACGTGGGCGCGGGCCGCCCGGCGCAGGGCCGGCTTGGACGCGTCGAGCGCCAGCCCCAGGCGCCCCGGTGCGGCCTCGAGCGCGGAGGCGAGGTACCACCCCGTGCCCGCTCCGAGGTCGAGCACGCAGCCGGGCGAGCCCTCCGCGGCCGCCACGGCCTGTGCGGTCACTGCCGCCCGCAACCGGTCGAAGTGGCCCGCGCCGAGGAACGCCGCCCGGGCTGCCACCATCTCGGCGCTGTCCCCGGTGTCGAGGCGCCCGGACGGCGGTAGGAGCGTCACGTACCCCTGACGGGCGATGTCGAACGAGTGCCCCTCGGCACAGCGCAACGCGGCTCCCGCGGACGCGAGCGGGGCTGCGCACACCGGGCACTCCAGCAGGGCGACGACGTCAGCGAGCACACTCGAGGCTAGCCGCCTCGCAAGCCGCCGTGGGGCCTCGGGGACTGCCGGCAGAACAAGCAGAAGGGCCGTTCCCTGAAGTAGGAAACGGCCCTTCGAGTGCTGGTGTCAGGCGGTGGGCGGCGCGTCGACGTTGCCGCGCCAGGCGCCGGTCTCGTTGCCGCCACGGCTCTCGATGAACCGCTTGAAGCGCTCCAGGTCACCCTTGACCCGGCGCTCGACGAAGCCGAGCTTGTCGCCGACCTGCTCGACGAAGCCGTCGGGCGAGTAGTCCATCTGAACCATGATGCGGGTCGTGTTGGGGTCGAGCCGGTGGAACGTCACGACGCCGGCCTGCGTCGTGCCGTCGACCGACTTCCAGGCGACCCGCTCGTCCGGGTGCTGCTCGGTGATCTCCGCGTCGAACTCGCGCTTCTGGCCGGCGATCTCGGTCACCCAGTGCGTCATCGTGTCGCTGACCTGGTCGATCCGCTCGACGCCCTCCATGAACTGGGGGAACGTCTCGAACTGCGTCCACTGGTTGTAGGCAGCGGAGACCGGGACCTCGACGTCGATCGACTGCTCGACGGTGCTCATGCTGAATGCTCCTCGCTCGCTCGGGGACGAGATCAGCATTCCCAGCCGCGCACGACCCGAAAACCGCGTCAGATCTGATTCATCACGCCGTGCGGCTCGGAGTGCCGACGTGCACCACCTTCGTCGTGGTCATCTCGTCGAGCAGCTCCGGGCCGTAGCCGAAGCCGGCGCCGCTGGCGCCGCGGGGCTCGGCCGCGCCCCCGGGCGCTCCGCCGAACACGGCGTTCACCTTGACGGTGCCGACCGGCAGCTCGCGCCACGCCCGCTGCGCGTGCTCCATGTCGGCGGTCAGGACGGTGGCCGCGAGGCCGTACTCGGACTCCGCGCTCGCAGCCAGGCCCGCCTCGAACGACGGGACGACCTGGACGGGGGCGACCGGGCCGAACGTCTCCTCGCGCATCACGAGCATGTCCGAGGTGCAGCCGGCCAGCACCGTGGCGGGGTAGAAGGCGCCCGGGCCGTCGGGGAGCTTCCCGCCGCAGAGCAGCTGTGCCCCCGCGGCCACGGCCTCGGTCACGTGGCGGTGGACCTCGTCCCGGTGGCGCACGTCGACCAGCGGGCCGAGCTCGGTGAAGGGGTCGGCCCCGGCCCCGAGGCGGAGGCCCTCGGCCCGCTCGACGAGGGCTGCCAGGAACTCCTCGGCGACGTCGGCGTGGACGTAGACCCGCTCGACGGAGGTGCAGATCTGGCCGGCGTTGGCGAAGGCGCCCAGCGCCGCCTGGGCCGCGGCCCAGCGGGGGTCGACCCCGGCGTCGACGAGCAGCGGGTCCTTGCCGCCGTTCTCCAGCAGCGCCTTCGCCCCGGTCCGCGCCGTGGCCGCCGCGATCGACCGCCCCGCAGAGGTGGACCCGACATGAGCGACGAGGTCGACCTCCGGCGCGCCGGCGAGCTCGGCGCCGGTCGAGCCGTCGCCGCACAGCACCCCGAGCACCCCGGGCGGCAGGTCCTCGGCGAGCAGCTCGGCGAGGCGTACGAGCGTGTGCGGCGCCCGCTCGCTCGGCTTGAGCACCACGACGTTGCCCGTCACCAGCGCGGCGCCCAGCAGGCCACAGGCGACCGCGACCGGGTCGTTCCACGGCACGATGGCCGCGACCACTCCACGCGGCTGCGGGATCATCAGGTCGCTCGCGGCCCACCCGCCCTGCAGCGCCTTGCCCCGGTGCAACGGCCCCAGCTCGGCGTACTGCGCCAGGGTCCCGGCCCCGGCGAGCACCCCGCCGCGGGCGTCGGCCAACGGCTTGCCCATCTCGCGCGTCGTCAGCTCGGCCAGCTCGTCGGCGGCCGCGGCGACCCGGGACGCGGCCCGGGCCAGCCAGCCCCCGCGCTCGGCCGGCGCCGTGCGGGCCCACGCGTCGCGGGCTTTGAGCGCCGCGTCCAGCGCCGCGCGCACGTCCGCCGCCTCGGCGACCGGCGCACTGCCGACGAGCTCGCCCGTCGCGGGGTCGAGCACGTCGAACGTGCGGCCCGCCGCCGCGCCCCACGTGCCGTCGATCAGGTGCTGCGCCCGGGGGGTGGAGCCGGCCACTGTTGCCTCCAGAGATGCGGTGGGACGGCGGCGCCGTCGGTGCCGAGATGCAATCACAGCGCCGGGGCCGGCCCCCGCACAGCGCGCCCCGCCCGGCGTGCCGCCGGCACCCGGCCGCCCGTGCCGCAGCGGTGGTGCCGCAGCGACGTTCCGCGACGCCGGACCCTGGGAATCAGGCCGGACATGGCATGGGCACCAGGATCGATGATCGGACGCAGCTCAGGGCTCCCGGGCCCGCTGCAGAGCGCCATCGAGCGCGGCATGCACGCGATCGAGGAGGCCGCGCTGCTGGACAAGGTCGCCCGCCCGCTGAGCGAGGCGGTGCACGCGGTGGGGGAGAAGCAGGCGCGCATCGCCGACCTGCTGCACGGGGTCCCCGTCGGGCACCCGCTGCACCCCGCGCTCGTCCTCGTCCCGGTCGGCACCTGGACCTCGGCGGCGGTGCTCGACCTGGTCCCGCGCACCGGGCCCGCCGTGCCGGTGCTCATCGCGACCGGCATCGCCTCCGCGGCCCCCGCCGCGGCCGCCGGGCTGGTCGACTGGGCCGAGCTGCACCCGCAGCAGCAGCGGGTCGGCCTCGTGCACGCCGTGGCCAACACCGCGGGCCTCGCGCTGTACGCCGCCAGCCTCGCCGCCCGGCTGCGCGGGAGGCGGGCGGCGGGCCGCGCGCTGTCGTACGCCGGGTTCGGCGCCGTCATGGCCGGCGGCTTCCTCGGCGGGCACCTGTCCTACCGGCAGGCCGCGGGCGCCAACCACGTCGAGGACGTCCCGCACCTCGTAACTCCCGGCTGGCACGACCTGTGCGCGATCGACGACCTGCCCGACGGCCGTCCGGTCCGCCGGCTCGTCGGGGAGGCCCCGGTGGTGGCCGTGCGCCGGGGCAAGTCGATCGACGTGCTCGCCGACAAGTGCTCGCACCTGTCCGGCCCGCTGCACGAGGGACGGGTGCACGACGTCGACGGCGAGGCGTGCATCACCTGCCCGTGGCACGGCAGCACCTTCCGGCTGGACGACGGCGACGTCGTCGCGGGCCCGGCCACCGCGCCGCAGCCGTCGTTCGACGTGCGCGTCGAGGCCGGCCGCGTGCAGGTGCGGCTGCCGGGCGCCGGGTGACCGGCGGCGGCCCTTCGTCGATCGGCTCGCGCTACACGTTGCTCGACGTCGCCGGCCGGGGCGGCGGCGGGACGGTCTGGGTCGCGCGCGACGAGCTGCTGGGGCGGCGCGTGGCCCTGAAGCAGGTCCGGCTCGCCGAGGGGCCGGGTGGCTCGGACGGGGGCCTGGAACACGCGCGGGCGCTCGCCGAGGCGCGGGCGGCGGCGGGCGTGCGCAGCCCGTACGCCGTCACGGTCTTCGACGTGCTCGAGCCCGCTCCGGGGCAGCTCTGGCTGGTCATGGAGCTCCTGGACGGTCAGTCGCTGCACCAGCGGGTGCAGGCGGACGGGGCGCTGCCACCGGCCGAGGTGGCCCGGGTCGGCCGGGACCTCGCCGAGGCCCTCGAGGCGATCCATGCCGCGGGCGTGCTGCACCGCGACGTGAAGCCGGCGAACGTCATGCTCGTCGAGGGACGGGCGGTCATCACCGATTTCGGGATCGCGCTGGGGCCCGGGCAGGCGGCGCTGACGGCGACCGGGACGATCGTCGGCTCGGCGGCGTACCTCGCTCCGGAGCGGGCCCGCGGGCAGGCGGCGACAGCGGCCGGCGACCTCTGGGGCCTGGGGGCGACGCTCTACTTCGCGGCGGAGGGACGTGCGCCGTTCTCCGGCGCCTCCGAGGTGGAGATCGTCCACGCTGCACTGGAGCAGGACCCGGCGCCGACCACGTCACCCCTGCTGGCCCCCGTCGTGGGCGCCCTGCTCGCCAAGGACCCCGCGGCTCGGCCCGCTCCGGACGCCGTCCGCGCCGCGCTGGAGCCTCTCGCGGAGGGCGCCGACCCCGTCGGTGCAGCGGCGGCCCCCGTGGCCCAGGCGCGGGCAGCGGCCGTCCCGCCCGCGCCGACCACGGTCGTGCCTGCCCCGCTCCTTCCGGCAGACGCTGCGCGCCCGCCGGCCGCTGGCCCGCGCCACCGCCTCGCCTGGGCCGCCGCCGCTCTCGTCCCGCTGCTGGGAGGCGCCGCCTTCGTGGCCCCCGTGCTGCTGGACGGGGGCCCGGCGCCGGGGGTGGCTGCGGGCGCCCCCACGACATCCCCGACGACAGCCCCGACATCGCCGGGCGCCATCACCGCGCCGTCCGTCCCGGGCGTGGCCGCCCGGCCGGCTTCGGCACCAGCCGTCGCGGCCGGCAGCCCGGCCGCATCGCGGAGCCCTCGCTCCACCAGGCCGCCAGCGACGACGGCACCCCGGACGACAGCGCCGCCCGCGACGCGACGGGAGGCCGGATCAGCGCGGCCACCCGCCCGGGCGCGGGGGCAACGGGCGGACAAGGCCGCCGAGCAGGCGCGTCGGCAGGCGGAGAAGCAGCGCGACCGGGCCGCCAAGGCCGAGCGGCGCGAGCAGCGGGCAGCCGGCGGGGAGCGCGGCAAGGGCAAGGGCAACGGCCAGGCGAAGGGCAAGGGAGGGGGCAAGGGAGGGGGCAAGGGAGGGGGCAAGGGAGGGGGCAAGGGCTGAGGCCGGCACCGCGGCGCGCTTCCGACCGAGGGCGCGTGGGTACGGCAGCCCGGGAGCCAGCGCCTACCCCGGCGCCGGCAGGGATTCGGAGGAGGAGCGATGGCGTCCAACCAGGAGTTCGAGGCGAGCCGCGGGATGCCGGCACCGCGCGAGGTCGTCTTCGAGGTGGCGTCCGACCCCGGGCTGGTGCACCGCTGGGTGCCCGCGCTGGACGAGGTGTCCGCCACAGGGCCCGACGCGGTGCACGTGCACGGCACGGTCGGCGGCCAGGAGCTCGACGCGGAGGGGCTCTACCGCAGCCGGCCCGAGCAGTTCCGGGTGGAGTGGGGCAGCCGGGGGGCCGACGCGTACGCCGGCTGGCTGCAGGTGACGGATGGCGGGGCCGGGGCCAGCGAGGTGACCCTGCACCTGAGCTTCTTCGAGGCCGACGCCCCCGCCGGCCTGCAGCAGGCGCTCGAGACCGCGCTGGACGAGCTCGCCGGCGAGGTGCAGACCCGCGCGGGCGAGAGTTCGTGAGCGGTGCGGGCCGCCGCCCGCGGACGCTCGTCCTGCGCGCGCCCACCGAGCGCGCCCTGGTCGACCTCAGCGAGCGCGAGGCGGGGCGGCCGCTGACCTACGACGAGGTGGGCGTGAGCCTGGAGGACGGCGTCGTGCCGCCGGGGTGGAACGAGTCGGTGGCGGTGGCGGCGCTGGGGGCCGGTGACGACGTGTGGGAGCGCGCGCGGCGCGGCCTCGACACCTGGGCGGCGCACCGCGGCGCCCGGATCCGCGTCGCCCCGCCGTCGCCGGTGCTCGAGGAGGGCACGGTGGTCGCGCTCGCCGTCCACCTGCGGGTGGCCGCGATCGTCGCGACGTGCCGCATCGTCCGGGTGGTCGACGAGCCGGACCGTTACGGGTTCGCCTACGGCACGCTGCCGCTCCACCCCGAGCAGGGGGAGGAGAGCTTCCTCGTGCAACGCGCGGCCAACGGCGCGGTGACGTTCCGCGCGCGCTCGGTCGCGCGGCCCGTCCAGCCCTTCGCCCGGCTCGCCCCGCCGGTGGCCCGGCTGATGATCGCCGGCTACACCCGGCTGTACGCCCGCGGCATGCGGGAGTACGTCCGCCGGTGACGCGGGCTCAGCGTGCCGGCGCGCTCTCTGCCAGGTCGGAGGGGCGCAGCCGGTACGCCTGCAGCACGAGGTCGTAGTACTTGTCCGTCTCGCCGACCCACTGCATCCCGATGCGGGTCGCGACCGCGGTCGCGCGCTCGTTGCCGGGGCGCACCACCGCGAAGACCTCGTCGGTCGCCTGGGAGAAGGCCCAGCCCGCGAGGCCGCGCGCGGCCTCGGTGGCGTAGCCGTGGCCCCAGAAACCGGGCGCCAGCTGCCAGCCGATCTCGACGTCCTCGTTGTGCGGCGGGAGCGGCCGCAGCTCCATGCCCCCGATGACCCGGTCGTCCTCGAGCCGGACGAGCGCCCAGCGACCGAACGGCGGGTCGAGCTTGGGCTGCTCGGCGGCCCAGCGCTCGAGGTGCGCACGCATCTCCTCGGCGTCGGCGGGCCGCGTCAGGGCAGGGGTGAGCCAGCGCGCCACGTTGGCGTCGCCGAACACCGCCAGGGCGGCCTCGGCGTCGTCGGGCTCCCAGTCACGGAGCAGCAGGCGATCGGTCGTCAGCAGTTGCGGCACGAGGGGACCCTAGCGATCGAAGGGCGGTCGGGGTGCAGCCCCCGCCGGAATCGTTGCCCGACGGGGGCCAGTTTCGCGAGGAGCGGAGCGGTGGCGCGCCGTCCCGCACGAAGGCTCAGCCGTGCGCGGACTCGCCGCGCCACAGGTCGATGCCCGCGTCCTGCGCGTGCTCGTCGATCTCCGCCAGCTCCTCGGCAGTGAAGTCCAGCCGGTCCAGCGCGGCGACGTTGTCCTCGAGCTGGCCGACGCTGCTGGCGCCGACCAGGGCCGAGGTGACGCGCGGGTCGCGCAGCGCCCAGGCGATGGCCAGCTGGGCCAGGCTCTGCCCGCGCCGCTCGGCGACGGCGTTGAGGGCACGCACGCGCTGCAGGTTCTCCTCGGTGAGCATGTCGTTCGAGAGCGAGCTGCCGCCCTGCGCCGCCCGCGAGCCCTCGGGCACGCCGCCGAGGTACTTGCTCGTGAGCAGGCCCTGGGCGAGCGGGGAGAAGACGATCGCTCCGGAGCCGGCCTCGTCGAGGGTGTCGAGCAGGCCGTTCTCGATCCAGCGGTTGAGCATCGAGTAGGACGGCTGGTGGATCAGCAGCGGAGTCCCCAGCTCCCGAAGGATCTCGGCCGCCCGCCGGGTGCGCTCGGGGGAGTAGGACGAGATCCCGACGTACAGCGCCTTGCCCTGCTGCACGGCCGAGTGGAGCGCGCCCATCGTCTCCTCGAGCGGGGTCTCCGGGTCCGGGCGGTGGCTGTAGAAGATGTCGACGTAGTCGACGCCCATGCGCTGCAGGCTCTGGTCCAGGCTGGCCAGCAGGTACTTGCGTGAGCCGAACTCGCCGTAGGGGCCCGGCCACATGTCCCAGCCGGCCTTGGTGGAGATGAGGAGCTCGTCGCGGTACGGGGCGAAGTCCTTGGCGAGGATGGTGCCGAAGTTCTCCTCCGCCGAGCCGTACGGCGGGCCGTAGTTGTTGGCCAGGTCGAAGTGCGTGACGCCGAGGTCGAACGCGCGACGCAGGATGGCGCGCTGGGTCTCCAGCGGGCGGTCGCCGCCGAAGTTCTGCCACAGGCCGAGCGAGAGGGCAGGGAGCTTGAGCCCGCTCCGGCCGGTCCGCCGGTAGGGCATGCGGTCGTAGCGGTCGTCGGCTGCGACGTAGGTCATCGAGGAAGCTCCCAGGTGTTCAGGCGGACAGCCCGCCGGTACGCGGCGGCCCGGCACCGTTCTACCCGAGCTCGGCTCCGGGACGCCCGAAGGCCCGGCGGCGGCTCGTGGCGAGCTGCCGCCGGGCCTCCCGGCGGGGCGGGAGCGGGGTCAGCCGGGCTGCAGCTGCGCGAGCAGGGCGCGGGCGTCACGGATCAGGAGCGCCCGGGCGGCGGGGTCGTCGACGCGGCGCTGCGCGTGCTCGACGTACTGGGTGAGGTAGCGCGCGGCCTTGACCGTGTCGCCCTCGGCGAGCGCCTCGACCGCGCCCTCGAGCCGGTTGCGCAGGTTCGTCGCGGTGCCCTGCGAGATGGCCGTGGCGGCGAGGTAGCGGTCGGCCAGTGCCTGCAGGTCGGTGGTCGACGTGCCCACGGTGAAGGTGATGGTGGCCACCGTCGTGTTGCCCGCGACGTCCTTCGCGGTGACAACGAGAGCGTGCGCCCCGAGCGTCAGCGTCGACAGGTCGATGGTGGCGCCGTTGGTGACGGCCGTCCCGTCGAGCGTCGCGGTCGAGGAGGCGGCGCCGGAGGTGGCGTCGCCGACCGTCCAGGCAAGGGCCTGTGTCGTCGAGTCACCGTAGGTGCCGCCGTTGCGCACGCCCGTGGGCGTCACGGTGGGGGAGGTGGCGTCCCGGCGTACGGTGGCCGACTCCGTGCCGGTGCCGAGCAGGTTGGTGGCGGTGCAGGCGAGGGTGAAGGCCCCGTCCTGGGTGATGGTGGTGTCGGTGCAGCCGGACGTGGTGACGGGCGCGCCGCCGTCGGCGACCGTCCAGTCGACGCCGACGTCGCCCGTGTACCAGCCACCGGAGCCGGTCGGCGCCGCCGGGGTCAGCGCGACGGAGGCGGTCGGGGCGCTCACGCCCGTCGCGGTCGCGAACGCGGTGGCGCCCCCGACGATCGGGATGGTGATGCTGCTCGCGGCCGTGTCCAGGGTCAGCTGCGTGCCGGGCGCGGGGCGGACCGTGAACTCGCGGTCGCTGGAGTAGACGACGATGCCGAGCTGCTGGCCCTTGACGAAGACCCAGTCGAGCGGCTGCGCGTCCCACGTGACCGAGTACTGCTGCCCCGGGACGAGCGGGGTGCCCCTGCCGTGGAGGCCGCCGGCGTTCTGCGGGTCCACCCAGCCGCGCGTCACGACGCGCTTGACGGTGCCGTTCGGGTTGTAGTCGACGAGGGCGAAGGAGAGGTTCGCGGCCGGCTTGCTGAACGAGACCTTCAGCGCGGCCGTCGTCGTGCCGCTCATGCGGGTGTCGGCAATGAGCGGAGCGGTCTTGTAGACGGCCCGGCTCGGGGAGGTGGCGGCGGTCGCCAGGGTGGCCAGCGTCTGCGTGGCGTCGTCCACGATCGTCTCGGTCGTGCCCGCGGCGGTCGGCAGCAGGCCGAGGCTGCCCGCGGTGCCGTCCGCGCTCCTGCCCAGCGACAGCGTTACGGGGGCCGCCGCCGGCGCCGGCCACTCCGGCTGCGGCTGCGGGTTGGCCGCGGTGCCGCCCTGCGGCACGACCCAGGCCCTCGGCAGGCTCTCGACGCCGTTCTGCTGGCCGTAGAGGTAGCGGGTGAACCAGCGGTTGAGCATGACGTCCGGCGGCGCTCCGCCGTGGCCGCCCTGGTGCAGGTAGATCTGGTGCGGGACGCCGTTGGCCTTCAGCGCCTCGTAGAGCACCGCTGCGTGCTTCGTCTGGACGTTCCAGTCGTTCAGGCCGTGGGCCACGATCGTCGCAGCCTTGATGTTGGAAGCGTCATTCATGTAGTTGCGTTCGTCCCAGAGCGGGCCGTAGTCGCCCGTGGACCGGTCCTGCTGCGCTACGAGAGCGTCGATGACCGGTCGGCAGACCGCGCGGTCGGCGCGCGAGTAGACGTAGTCCGCGAGGACGTCGAGGTCCTCGCCCTGGTACCCGCCGGGAGCGCGGACGGTGCCGTTGGCGCGGTAGTAGTCGTACCAGCTGGAGATCGCGGAGATGGGCACGATCGCCTCGAGGCCCGTGACCCCGGTCGTGGCGACCGCGGTCGGCAGCGTGCCGTTGTAGGACGTGCCGATCATGGCCGTCCTGCCGGTGGTCCAGTCGGCGACGACCGTCTCGCTGCCGGTGCGCGACGTGTAGCCGACCGCGTTGCCGTTGAGCCAGTCGACCGCGGCCCTGGCCCCGAGCGTCTCGTTGCGCCCCCCCGAGGTCGGGCAGCCGTCCGAGTGGCCGGTGCCGACGGACTCGGCGTGCACGACGGCGTAGCCGCGGGGGAGCCAGACGTTCTCGAACGTGTCGGAGATGTTCGGGCTCCGGTTGGGCGCCGTCCAGTTGCGGTCCCAGTCGCCCTTGGTCGAGGGCGGGAAGCCGATCTCGTGGTCGACGCCCCAGTTGGTCACCCGCGAGCCACCGGAGTAGTACGGGCTGACCTCGTAGATCACCGGCACCTTGAGCCCGTCGGTGACGGTCTCCTTCGGCCGGGTGACGTCGACGTGGATGCGGTCCTTCCTGCCGTCGAAGTCGCTGTCGACCTCGGCCTCGACCCACAGCTCCTGGGTCACCCAGTCCGCTCGGCTGGTCGAGAAGACGGCCTGCGAGAGGCCGTCGACGAAGGTCGGGACCGCAGGCGCCGGTGCCGGGGCGGCCGACGCCGGCGAGGCCGACGGTGCCGCCGCCAACGGCGACACGACCGCGAGGGCGAAGGCCGTGAGGGTGGCGGCTCGCCGACCGCGCGGGCGCGTCCGGCCCCGGGTGGGGGACGGCACGTCCGTGGACAGGGGGACAGGCATCCGGCGACCTCCGCGGCACGTCGTGGTCCGAGGTCTCCGGAAGCTACGGCCGTGGCCGAGGAGCTGTCTGTAGACGGGTGTCGGAGACGGCGGCGCCGGCCCTCGTCAGCCGTCGGAGGGATGCGGGCATCCCGGGCCGACGCCGTCGGCGGCCGTCTGCCCGTCGAGCCCGGCGAGGACCGCCTCGCTGATCTCGCGCAGCTGGACGACCTGCGCCGGGGTGAGCCGGTCCACCAGGTAGGCCCGCACGGCCTCGACGTGGCCGGGCGCGGCGTCGGCGAGCGCGGCGAACCCGGCGTCGGTCAGCTCGGCGAACGCGCCCCGGCGGTCCTCCGCGCAGTTGGTGCGCTGCACCCAACCGGCGTCCTCCAGCCGGGCCACCGCGTGCGAGAGCCGGCTGCGCGAGGAGCGGGTGCGCTCGGCCAGCTCGCTCATGCGCAGCCGCCGGTCCGGGGTCTCGGACAGCTGGACGAGGATCTCGTAGTAGGCGTGCGGCATCCCGGAGTCGCGCTGCAGCTGGGCCTCGAGGTGCTCGGCGAGCAACCGCGTCGCCTGCAGGTACGCCCGCCAGGCGCGCTGCTCGTCCGCGGAGAGCCAGCGGGGGGATCGCAACGCCGTCTCGGACATGACGTCATGGTAGTCGGTGATTGAGCGTTCAGCCACCGTTCGGTCGCTCATCAGAGGAGGCGGTCCGGATGGGCGCCGCCGCCCGGTTGCCCGATCTGAACACGCACGTCACCTGCCGGCAACAGAGGCGGGGAAGGCTGTCCCTGCGACGCCCCCAGGAGGCGCCGCGCAGGCTCCGGCCAGCAGGCAGACGACGGAGGGAGCGGTCCGTGGAGACGACGGTCGAGCGCGCCGACGAGGTCTCGGTGACGTACGGCATGGACACCCTGCTCGCCAACCCACTGCTCGCCAACCCACTGCTCGCCAACCCCCGGCGCGTCCGCCTCTAGCGCCTCACGCCCGGCCCGCCTCCCGCACCCGGGCGGTCACGGCTGCGGCCACGTCGCCCGGGCGCGTCTCCGGCAGCCAGTGCCCGGCGTCGAGCTCGACGAACGCGTACGCAGCCTCGACGAAGGCGCCGGTCCGCTCGGCCGCGGCGCGGCCGAGGGCGGGGTCGTGCCGCCCCCAGACATAGGTCGTGGGGACGCGGGAGGGGCCGAGCAGCGGGCGGGACGAGAACGGGATCCCGCGGTACCAGTTGAGCGCTCCGGTCGCGACCCCGTCGGACCGCAGGACGTCCGTGTAGCGGCGCACGTGCTCGGCGGGCAGGCCGGACGCCCGGAGCAGCGGCGCCAGCCGGCGGCGCAGCACCAGCTCCGGCAGCCCGGGCAGCTGGAAGAAGGCCATGTAGGCCGAGCGCAGCGCCTGCGTGCTGCGCACCAGCGAGCGGGCCATCGCCGCGGGGTGGGGCGTCGACAGGATGGTCAGCGAGGCGACGCGGCTCGGGTGCGCGGCCCCGAGCGCCCACGCCGGGCCGGCGCCCCAGTCGTGCCCGACCACGTGCGCCCTCTCCACGCCCGCCGCGCCCAGCAGGGCGAGCACGTCGGCGGTCGTCTCCTGCAGGGCGTACGCCCGCCGGCCCCGCGGCTGCGCGCCTGCCGCATAGCCGCGCTGGGTCGGCGTGAGCGTGCGCAGCCCCGTCTCGTGCAGCCGGGCGGCGACGGCGTCGAAGGCCGACGCGTCCTGCGGGAAGCCGTGCAGCAGGACGGCTACCTCGCCGTCGGGCGGGCCCTGGTCGCGCACCGGGAAGACGAGGCCGTCCCGGGAGTAGGTCTGCATGGCGCATGGTAGGCCGCGCGCGGCGGCTCGCCCGGACGTCCGTGGGGCGCCGGCTTCGACGCGCCGACGCCCGACAAATTCCGCCGGGCCGGGGCGAGGTGCCTCAGAATGCGTCCACCGGGCGACGACGGCCGGGCGCTCCGTCGCGGCGTGCGCGGGGGCAGGACAGTCAGACGCCCGGCACGGGCACGACGAAGCGAGGGGAACAGCCGTGATCCGCCGTCAGCGCACTGGGGAGCACGACTCCATCAAGGTCACCTTCGTCATCGACGAGCAGGCGCACGAGGGGCCGGTCTCCGTCGTCGGCGACTTCAACGACTGGAAGCCGGGCGCGCACCTGCTGCGCCGCCGCAGCAACGGCACGCGCAGTGTCGCGGTCACCCTGCCCACGGGCCGCCCGGTGCGCTTCCGCTACCTCGGCGACGGCGGCCGCTGGTTCGACGACTCGGACGTGGACCACCTCGACGGCGACGGCGGCCTCATCAAGCTCTGAGCGGCGGGCTCGTGCGTGCGGGGCGGCAGCGAGGGCAGAGGTGCCGGGCGCAGTAGGCTCCTCGGGCAATCCCTACCGAGCGGCTTCCTGAGCCGCCCTCAGCGCGGAGGCTTCGATGAGCGAGCAGTTGCTGGAGACCGCCGCCCGCATCGCCGAGCCGGACGAGGCCGTGTCGCTCGACGAGCTGCGGCTGGCGGCGCGCAACTCCGGCCTCCCGTTGGAGGCGCTGCGCTACGACGTGACGCCGCTCGGGATGCACTACCTGCTCGTGCACTACGACATCCCGCACGTCGACCTGGCCACCTGGACGCTGCGCGTGTCCGGCGCCGTGGAGCGAGAGCTGGCCCTCTCGCTGGCCGACCTGCGGGACCGGCCACGCGTCACCACCCGGGTCACGCTGGAGTGCGCGGGCAACGGGCGGGCCCGCCTGCTGCCGCGCCCGGTCAGCCAGCCCTGGCTCGACGAGGCCGTGGGGACCGCCGAGTGGACGGGCACGCCGCTGGCCCCGCTGCTCGCCGAGGCCGGGCTGCTGCCCTCGGCCGTCGACGTCTCCTTCACCGGGCACGACCACGGCATCGAGCGGGGCGTCGAGCAGGACTACGCCCGCGGCCTCTCGGTCGCCGACGCCACCGCGCCCGAGGTCCTGCTGGCCTACGAGATGAACGGCGTCCCGCTGCCGCCGCAGCACGGGGCGCCGCTCCGGCTCGTCGCGCCGGGCTGGTACGGCATGGCGTCGGTGAAGTGGCTGCGCGAGATCTCCGTGCTGGACCGTCCTTTCGACGGGTTCCAGAACACCGTGGCCTACCGGCTCAAGCAGGGCGACGAGGACGGCGAGCCGGTGACCCGCATCCGCCCGCGTGCGCTGCTGCAGCCACCCGGCTTCCCCGACTTCATGACCCGGGCGCGCGTCCTGGACACCGGCCGTCACGTGCTGACCGGGCGGGCGTGGTCGGGGATGGCGCCGGTCGCGCGGGTGCAGGTGAGCACGGACGGCGGGGCCGAGTGGCACGAGGCGTCCCTCGGCGCCGACGAGGGGCGTTGGGCCTGGAGGTCGTGGTCCTTCGCGTGGGACGCGACGGTGCCCGGCCCGACCGTGCTGTGTTGCCGCGCCACCGACGAGGCCGGCAACGTCCAGCCCGTCGACCAGGCGTGGAACCGGCAGGGCATGGCCAGCAACCTCGTGCAGCGCGTCCCCGTCCTCGTGCGGGAGGCCGCGCACTGAGCGGGCCGGCCGGGCCGACGGGCTCCGGGCTGGCCTCGCTCCTGCCGGCGTCCGTCGTCGTCGCCGAGGCGTACGACGACTGCGCCCCGGCCCCGCTCTTCCCCGCGGAGGAGCTGCTCGTGGCCGCGGCGGTGCCCAAGCGCCGGGCGGAGTTCGCGACGGGTCGGCGGTGCGCCCGCGAGGCGCTGGCCCGGCTGGGCCTCCCACCGGGGCCGGTGCTCTCCGGTCCCAGCCGCGAGCCGCTCTGGCCGACGGGCGTCGTCGGGTCCATCACCCATTGCGCCGGCTACCGCGCCGCGGCCGTCGCGCACGCGGCCGACGTCGCCGGTGTCGGCATCGACGCGGAGCCCGACGAGCCGCTGCCCGACGGGGTGCTTGGCCTCGTCGCACGCCCCGCCGAGCGGCAGCGGCTGCTCCTGCTGTCCCGTGGCCGGCCCGACGCCAACTGGGACCGGCTGCTGTTCTGTGCCAAGGAGGCGTTCTACAAGGCGTGGTTCCCGCTCACCGGAGTCCCGCTCGAGTTCGACCAGGGCGAGGTGGTGCTCGAGGCTGAGGCGCAGGCCTTCGTCGTCACCGCGCTGGTGGACGAGGGCCCATCCGGGGTGCGCCGGCTGCGCGGGCGCTACCGCCGGCACGCCGGGCTTATCCAGGCCGCCGTTGTCGTGGAGCGAGCCCGGTAGCTGTACTCGGCCAGGACGTCGGTGACAGCGGGCGTGTCGGCTTGATCATGACGAAGACCTCCGGGTGCGGTGGTGATTGCGAAGTCAGTCACCAAACCCGGAGGTCTTCGTGGCCCACGCTAACGCCCGCCTGACCGTTCATGGGCGGCTCCTGCTGGTGCGGCGCGTCCGATCCGACGGGCGCCCCGTCGCGCACGTGGCCAAGGAGCTCGGCGTCTCCCGCCAGTGCGCCCACCGCTGGGTGGCCCGCTACGACGCCGAAGGACCGGCCGGCCTGTTGGACCGGTCCTCGCGCCCTCACTCGACCCCGACCCGGACCAGCGCTGAGGCCGAGCAGCGCGTGCTCGCTGCCCGCGCTCAGCACCGGCGCGGCCCGGCCTGGCTCGGCGCCGAGTGCGGGGTCCCTGAGCGCACCGTGACCCGGGTCCTGCGCCGGCACGACGTGCCACGGCTGGCCGAGTGCGACCCGTTGACCGGGGACCGGATCCGGGCCTCGAAGACCACCGCGGTCCGCTACGAGCGCGCCCGGCCGGGCGAGCTGATCCACATGGACGTCAAGAAGATCGGCCGGATCCCCGACGGTGGCGGCTGGCGCGCCCACGGCCGCCAGATGGGCAGCACCGCCGCGAAGAAGAAGGCCCGGATCGGGTTCGACTACGTCCACTCCGCCGTCGACGACCACTCCCGGCTCGCCTACTCCGAAGTCCTGCCCGACGAGAAGGGCTCGACCTGCGCCGCGTTCCTGGCCCGCGCCGCCGCCTCCTTCCGCGCCGCCGGAATCACCACCGTCGAGCGGGTCATGACAGACAACCACTGGTCCTACACCCGCAGCGCCGACATGACGTCGGTGCTGCACGACCTCGGCGCAAGGCACGTCCTCATCAAGCCGCACTGCCCCTGGCAGAACGGCAACGTCGAACGCTTCAACCGCACCCTGCAAGCCGAATGGGCCTACCGGCAGGTCTTCACCAGCAACGCCGAACGCACCGCCGCCCTCGTCCCCTGGCTCGAGCACTACAACAATGAACGAGCACACCACGCACTCAAGGGCGCCGTCCCCGCCAGCCGCCTACCCGTGTCACCAACCTGACGGCCGAGTACAGGTAGCCCGCCGCCAGGGGTGGTGGACGGGAGCGCCCCGGCGTCGCCCCCGGGGCGGCGGGGGGGTCGGGTGACAGCGCGGGCCAGGCCCCGTCCCGAGCAGGCCTAGTCCCAGAGCCGGCGCGCCCGCCCGGCCAGCCGCTCCCGCGCGGCCCGCAGGTCGAGCCCCACGAGCTCCCCGTCCGCCACGACCGGCTCCCCCTCGACGTACAGATGGCGGACGAGCCGGTCCGGGCCGAGCACCAGCGCGGCCAGCGGGTCCGGCATGTCGGCGATGTCGTCGCCGGGCCAGACGGCGACGTCGGCGCGCGCGCCGGGCTCGAGCCGGCCGATGTCGTCCCGCCCCAGGCAGCGGGCGCCGCCCTCGGTCGCGAGACGTAGCACGTCGCGAACTCCCAGCGCATCGGCGCCGCCGCGCAGCCGGCCCACGTAGAGCGCCTGCCGGATCTCGGCGAAGAGCCCACCGACCTCGTTGCTCGCGGCGCCGTCGACGCCCAGCCCGACCGGCACGCCCGCCGCTGTCAGGTCCGTGACCCGGCACAGTCCGGCGCCGAGCCGCGCGTTGCTCGACGGGCAGTGCGCCACGCCGGTCCCCGCCGCGCCGAGCCGCGCCACCTCGGCGTCGTCGAAGTGGATGCCGTGCGCGACCCAGACGTCGTCGGCGATCCAGCCCAGCTCGTCGAGCAGGTCGACCGGCCGGCGGCCGAAGCGGGCGAGGCAGTCGCGCTCCTCGTCGACGGTCTCGGCCAGGTGCGTGTGCAGCCGCAGGCCGAGCGAGCGGGCCAGAGCGGCCGACTCCCGCATCAGCTCCGGCGTCACGTTGAAGGGGGCGCACGGGGCCACGGTCACCTGCACCCGCGCCCCGTCGTGCAGCCGGTCGGCCACCGCGGCGGTGCTCTCGAGGATCGCGTCGCGGTCCTCGACCACCGAGTCCGGGGGCAGCCCTCCGGCGGACTCCCCGAGGTCCATGGACCCGCGCGCGAGCGCGATGCGGATCCCGACCTCGCGGCCCGCGTCCGCGATCCGGTCGAAGACGGAGTCGTCCCCGCGGGGCACCAGGTAGTGGTGGTCGGCGGCGGTGGTGCACCCGGTCAGCGCGAGCTGCGCGAGGCCGACGACCGCCGCTGCGTGGACGTCCTCCGGGCCCAGCCGCTGCCACAGCGGGTAGAGCGTCGTGAGCCAGCCGAACAGGTCGCTGTCGACCGCCCGCCCGCGGGTCGCCCACTGGAAGAGGTGGTGGTGGGTGTTGACCAGCCCCGCCGTCACGACGTCCCCCGCGACGTCGACCACACGGTCGCCCGGCAGCGGCTCGATCGAGCCGACCGCCACGATCCGCCCGTCCTGCATCGCGACGTCCCCTGGCCACCTGGCCCCGCGCAGCACCGTCCGTACCGTCATCGCGGCAGGCTAGCCGCGACGCCCCACCGGCCGCCCGCCCCCTGAAGGCACCGCTCGGCGCGTCGAGCGGGCCGCCGGTGGGTACGCCAGCCGCGTGATCGACTCGGACTGGCCGCGGCAGCTGTGGCTCGCTCGCCACGGCGAGAGCACCGGCAACGTCGCCGACCGCACGGCCCGGGAGGCCGGCTCGCCACGCCTCGAGCTGTCCACGCGGGACCCGGACGTGCCGCTGACCGACACCGGCCGGGCGCAGGCCCAGAGCCTGGGGGGGTGGCTCTCCCGGCAGGCCGGGCCCCCGACGGTCGCCCTCTGCTCCCCGTACGCCCGGGCGAGCTCCACCGCGGAGATCGCCCTGCGTGCGGCCGGCATCGAGCTGCCGCTCGTCCGCGACGAGCGCCTGCGCGAGCGCGACCTCGGTGTCCTCGACGGCTACACGGGCGCAGGCATCCGGCAGGCGTACCCGGAGGAGTCCGCCCGCCGTGACCACCTCGGCAAGTTCTACTACCGGCCCCCGGGCGGGGAGTCCTGGTCCGACGTCGCGCTGCGGGTCCGCAGCGTGCTGGACTCGATCCGCCTCGACTGCGGTGGCCAGGACGTGCTGGTCGTCGCGCACGAAGCAGTGATCATGGTCTTCCGGTACGTCCTGGAGGGCCTTACCGAGCAGGAGGTGCTGGCGATCCAGAAGGACGACACGCTGGCGAACGCGTCCGTGACCACCTACGGGCGCTCGGGCGCGAGCCTGCGGCTGCGGACGTACAACGAGACCACGCACCTGCAGGCCCAGGGCGCCGCGGTCACCGACGAGCCCGACGTGCCGGCCGGCGATGTCTGACCCTGTCGTCGTCACCTCGGGTGTGCTGCGCCAGTGGCCGCTGCCCGCGCCAGGCGAGGACAAGGAGGCCCGCGGCCGCACGCTCATCGTCGGCGGCAGCGCCGAGACCCCCGGCGCGGTGCTGCTGGCCGCCGAGGCCGCGCTGCGCTGCGGCGCCGGCAAGCTGCAGGTCGCGACGGTAGCGTCGATGGCGCCCCACCTCGCCGTCGCGCTGCCGGAGGCGCTGGTCCGGGCGCTGCCCGAGACCCGGTCCGGCGGCATCGACCCCTCGGGCGCCGACCGCGTCCTCGAGCTGGCCGCAGACGCGGCGGCCACCTTGGTCGGCCCCGGGATGGTCGGGGAGGACGAGACCGTCGAGCTGGCCGGGCGCGTGCTGCGGGAGGCGCCCTGCAGCATCGTGCTGGACGCGCTCGCGGTGGCCGTCGTGGAGGAGGGCCGTCCCGGGCTGCAGGGTGCTGCCGGCCGGACGGTGCTGACTCCGAACAACCTCGAGCTGTCGATGATGCTCGGCGTCGAGCGGGAGCGCGTCGACCGCGACGTCCGGGGGGCCGTGCTCGCCGCCGCCCGGGCCACCTCGGCCGTGGTGACGAGCGGGGGCGCGGAGTCCTGGACCGCGCACCCCGACGGCCGGTCCTGGCGCGACGAGAGCGGGGGCAGCGGCCTCGGCGTCTCCGGCTCCGGCGACGTGCACGCGGGCGTCGTCGTGGGCCTGGCCGCTCGGGGCGCCGAGCCGGCCCAGGCGGCCGTGTGGGGGGCGCATCTGCACAAGCGGGCCGGTGACCGGCTGGCGGCGTCCGTGGGCAAGCTCGGCTTCCTCGCCCGCGAGCTGCTGGGGGAGATCCCCCGCGTCCTCGCCGAGATCGAGGTCTGAGTCGCCGGTTGTTCACGCCCCCGACCGCTTCCGGACACGACGGGGCGAACCGTACGGGTTCCGGAAACGGCCGAGCTTTGCTTGACTGCCTCGGGTGCGATTCGCAAACGCTCTTCGTGCCCTGCCCGTCGCCGCCGCCGTCCTCGCGCTGGCGGCTCCCGCCGCAGCGGCCGCCTCGCCCGGGGCGGAGCGGTCAGCGGCCAGGGCCGCGACCGTCGACTTGTTCCCGATCCCGACGGCCGACAGCAACCCCCGCGAGATCGTCGTCGGGCCCGACGGGAACCTCTGGTTCACCCAGCGGCAGGGGCACCGGCTGGGCGTGGTGAGCCCGGCGACCGGGCAGATCACCGAGATCCCCTACGCGTACGAGCCGGACGACCTGGACGAGGACTGGGGCCCGGACAACATCGTGAGCTCCGGCGGCTACCTCTGGTTCAGCCACGACGTGAACCGTGCGGTCTCGCGCATCGCCCCGGGGGGCCAGATCGCGCTGGTGGACGACGGCAGCAGCAACGACGGGGTGACCGAGGACCTCGCGGCGGCTGCTGACGGCGGCGTCTGGCAGACCGACTCGATCGGTGAGGAGGTCCGCCGCATCAACGGCGCAGCCACGCACCTGCAGCGCTACCCCGCCGACTACGACGACGGGCCGCTGGTCGCCGTCGGGGACGGGTCCGTCTGGTACGGCGACAGCTGGCGCTACCTCAAGCACCTCACCCCCGAGGGCCGGCAGGTCAACATCCCCATCCCGGACCGGGGCGCCGAGCGGCTCAACTCCCTGGCCTTCGACGCGCAGGGCCGGCTGTGGTGGGCGCAGTTCGCCCCGGGCGGGATGACCTATCCCGCCCGCGGCGGGACGGTCGGGTACCTGCAGGGCACGACCCCGCGCACGATCAGCTTCGAGGGCGACTACCTTCCGCACGCGATGGAGCGCGGGCCCGACGGCCTGGTCTACTTCGCGATGCAGGTGGAGGTGGACGGGGCCAAGACCGGAGTCCTCGCGCGGGCGAACCCGGACGGGTCGCTCTCCTACGCCTCCCTCGGCAACTACCGCGTCGAGGACTTCACGTTCACCCCCGACGGGGCGCTGTGGTTCCTCGACAGCGGAGCCAACACCGTCGGCCGCCTCGCCGCGACGGGCCTGGCGTACGCCCCCACCCCGCAGGGCGCCGCGGCTCCGCCCACCACGCCGGCGCCCCCGGTCGCCCCAGCCCCGCCGGCACCGCCGACGACCGGGCCGGTCGCGCAGCCGGCCGCGCCGAAGCTGGCGCTGTGCGGGCTGAGGGCCCGCGGCAGCTGCCGCACGACGGTGGCCAAGGCCTCGGTCCGGGTGGAGATCACGGTCGACAAGCGATCGACGGTGACGCTGCAGGCTGCCCCCGTGCGCAAGGGGAAGACGGGCACGTACACGAAGCTGTCCGCGCGGGTCGTGGGCAAGGGCGAGCGGGCCATCGTGTGGAACAAGCGGATCAGGGGCAAGGCCGTCAAGGGCCAGTACCGGCTGTCGGTGACCGCCTCCGCCGGGGGCAAGCGCGTGTCGCGGACGATGCTCGTGTCGCTCTGACCGACGCCGCAACGCTCGGACGACAGGCCCCGCCGACCTCCGGCAGGGCCTGTCGTGTCCGTGGCCGGATCGTGACCGGCCTGCCGTTGACGCTCCGCCCCGGGTCCACCAACACTGTCGCGGGTCAGCTGTTAGCGCTCACATTGTCGTAGCGAGGAGAGCCGATGCACGTCCGCCGCCGCGGGACCCCGACCAAAAGCCGTTCCGGCCCGCGTCCCAGGGCTCGTCTGGGGGCGCTTGCCTCGGCCCTGTCCCTGTCGCTGCTGGTCGGCACGGTGGCCACCGGCCCCGCGCCGGCCCGCGCCGCCGACGTCACCGAGGGACTGCTCCTCCACTACAGCCTGCAGGGCGACACCGGAGGAGTCGCGGTTGACTCCTCCGGCAACGGCCGCAACGGCACCCTGCACGGGACGGCGGTCGAGGCCCCGGGGCAGGGCCTCGCCTTCAACGGATCGAACACGTACGTCCGCATGCCGAACGACGTGATGGCGGGCCTGAGCTCGATCTCGGTGTCCGCGGACGTCCTCATCAACACCGGGCAGGCCACGCCGTACTTCATCTGGGGGATGGGCAACTCCAGCGGAGCGTACGGGAACGGCTATCTGTTCACCACGGGCAACGACTACCGGACGACCATCGCGACCGGCAACTGGAGCACGGAGCAGACCACGCGCCCGTCCCCCAGCCGCAACCTCACGCGGGGAGTGTGGAAGCACATCGCCTACACGCTCAGCGGCGGTGTCGGCGTGATCTACGAGAACGGGCTGGAGGTCGGCCGGAACACGAACGTCACGATCACCCCCGGCGGGATCGGCAACGGGGTGACCACCGCCAACTACATCGGCCGCTCGCTCTACTCAGGTGACCGGTACTTCAACGGCCGTCTGCGTGACTTCCGCGTCTACGACCGCGCACTTGCCCCGCGCGAGGTGGCTCAGCTGGCGAGCGCCGTCACCTCCCGAGCCGTGGCCCTCGACAAGGCCGCGCTCGACCTCGGCCCGCTGTGGGACCTGGAGAACGACCTCCCGCTGCCCACCAGCGGGGCGAACGGGTCCGCCATCACCTGGTCCACGAGCAACGCGGCAGTGATCACGAGCAGCGGCCGGGTCACCCGCCCGGCGGTTGGAGCGGGCAACGTGCGCGCCGTGCTGACGGCCACGCTCACGAGCGGCGGGGTCTCGGACACGAGGTCGTTCGAGGTCCGCGTCCTTGCCGAGTTCAGCGACGCCGACAAGGCCCAGCGAGATGCCGCGGCGCTCGTCGTGAACAACGCCGACGACGTCCGGGGCAACCTGACGCTGCCCACTTCAGGGAAGCACGGTTCCCGGGTCTCGTGGAGGTCGGCCAACGCGTCGATCGTGTCCGCCGACGGCATCGTGCGTCGCCCCGCAGCTCGCGACCAGGCCGTCGAGCTGACGGCCACGGTCACCAACGGCAGCGCCACGGAGACCGTCAAGGTGACGGCGAAGGTGCGCAAGCGCCCGCTGCAGGCTCCGCTGAAGGGCTACACGTTCCCCTACTTCACGGGGGAGGGGACGGCCAACGGCGAGCAGATCTACTTCGCGCTGAGCCAGGGCAACGACCCGCTGCGCTGGCGCGAGCTCGATGGCGGCCAGCCGGTCATCACCTCGCAGGTGGGGGAGAAGGGGCTGCGCGACCCCTTCATCATCCGCTCGCCCGAGGGCGACAAGTTCTACATGATCGCCACCGACCTCAAGATCTACGGGAACGGCGACTGGACCCGCGCCCAGGCCCAGGGCAGCCGCTACATCGAGGTCTGGGAGTCGACCGACCTGGTCAGCTGGTCGGAGCAGCGGCACGTCCTGGTCTCGCCGAAGGAAGCCGGCAACACCTGGGCGCCCGAGGCCTACTACGACGACGCCCTCGGCGCGTACGTCGTGTTCTGGGCGTCGAAGATCTACGCCGCCGACGACCCGAACCACACCGGTAGCCAGTACCAGAAGATGATGTACGCGACGACCCGGGACTTCCACACGTTCTCCGAGCCCGAGGTCTGGTACGACCCCGGCTATGCCGTCATCGACTCCACGGTCATCAAGAACGGCGACACCTACTACCGCTTCACCAAGGACGAGCGCGGACGGTCCACGGCGGCCCCGTGCGGCAAGTTCCCGTTCCAGCAGAAGGCCGACTCGGTGCTGTCGAGGAACTGGGGCATGATCAAGACCTGTATCGGACAGGGGGTCGTCAGCCAGGCCGAGGGGCCGACGGTCTTCAAGTCGAACACCGAGGACAAGTGGTACCTCTTCATTGACGAGAACGGCGGGCGCGGATACGTCCCCTTCGAGACCACGGACCTCGAGTCCGGCAGCTGGAGGCTGTCGACGAGCTACCAGCTGCCGGCGCGGCCGCGCCACGGCACCGTGCTGCCGGTCACGCAAGCGGAGTACGACCGGCTCTCCGCGCTCGCGCCGCAGGCCTGCACCACGTCCCTGAGCGGTCGGGTCAGCGGCCCGCTCACCCTGGCCTCGGGTGTCACCTGTCTGTCCGGCGCCGACGTGCGCGGGGCCGTGAAGGTCGGGCCGGGCGCGTCGCTCGTCGCGAACGGCAGCAGCATCCGCGGCTCGTTGGTGGCTGAAGGGGCCAGGGTGGTCGCGCTCACCGACACCGCTGTCAACGGCACCGTGGCCGTCACCGGCACCACGCGCATGCTGCGCCTCGTCGATGCCGAGGTCGCCGGGCAGGTGCGGGTCGACGGCACGACGTCCTCCCTCCCGCCGGACCTCAGCGGGACGGCCGTGAAGGGCAAGCTCCGCTGCGACGGGAACGCCACGCCGCCCACGCTGACCGGCACGACGGCCACGGGCCGCGGCCACGGGCAGTGCGCGGACGTCTGAGGAGACGAGAACGTCCGCGGGCCCGCGGCCGTCCGGCCGCGGGCCCGCTGCGTGCGGGTGCACGCGCGCTGCACGGCCGATGCCGCTCGCGGTAGCGTCCGCTCATGGAGGTCACCACGGCGGCGTGGGCTGCCACAGTCGGACTCGTCCTCGCGCTCCTGGCGCTCGACCTCGCGGTCGGCGCGCTCCGGCCGCACCACGTCGGGTTCGGCGAGGCGACGGCCTGGTCCGTGTTCTACATCGGTGTCGCCGTGGCATTCGGCCTCGTGCTCGGGGCGATAGCCGGCTGGGACTACGGCACCGAGTACTTCGCCGGCTACCTGGTCGAGAAGAGCCTGTCGGTCGACAACCTCTTCGTGTTCGTCATCATCATGACGACGTTCGCCGTGCCCGATCGGCACCAGCAGAAGGTGCTGACCTTCGGCATCGTGCTGGCGCTCGTCATGCGCGTGATCTTCATCGCGCTCGGCGCCGCCCTGCTCGAGCTCTTCTCGTTCATGTTCCTGCTCTTCGGCCTGCTGCTCGTGTGGACGGCGGTGCAGCTGTACCGGCACCGCGACGAGGACCCCGAGATCGAGGAGAACGCCCTCGTCCGCGGCGTGAAGCGCGTCCTGCCCACGACGACCGAGTACGACGAGGGCCGGCTGGTCACGCGCATCGACGGCAAGCGCGTGGTCACGCCGCTGTTCATCGTGCTCGTGGCGATCGGCAGCACCGACCTCCTCTTCGCTTTGGACTCGATCCCGGCGGTGTTCGGCGTCACCCAGGAGACGTTCATCGTCTTCGCGGCGAACGCCTTCGCCCTGCTCGGCCTGCGGGCCCTGTTCTTCCTCGTGCAAGGGCTGCTCGACCGGCTCGTCTACCTGTCCACTGGTTTGGCGCTCGTCCTCGCGCTCATCGGGGTCAAGCTGATCCTGCACTGGGGCCACACGGTCAACGACGACGTGCCCGAGATCCCGACACTGCTCTCGCTCGGGATCATCGCGGTCATCCTCACGGTCACGACGGTCGCGAGCCTGATCAAGGTGCGGCGCGACCCGACGGCCCGCGCCCACGCCGGCTCCGTGCGCGGCCACTCCGACAGCCCCAGGGACACGACGGTGTGACGCAGGAGCCGGCGGGCCCGGTCAGACGGCGGCGGTGCCCTCGAGCTCGACCAGGAGGGGCGGGAGCGCCAGGCTGGTCACGCCGAGCACCGTCGTCGCGGGGGCGGCCCCGGCGGCCACCAGCCGCGACGTGAGCACGGCGTAGTGCGCGAACAGCGCGTCCACGTCCGTGGTGTAGACGGTGAGCCGCACCAGGTCGGCCAGTGCCGTGCCGGCGGCCTCGAGGACGGCTTGCAGGTTGTCCAGGCTGAGGGCAAGCTGCGCCGCCATGTCGCCGGCGTGCTGGGGAGCCCCGTCGCTGCTCATGGCGGCCTGGCCCGAGCAGTAGACGGTCCGGGCGTGCCCCGACACGGCCTGCGCCTGGTCGTAGCCGAGCGGCACGGACCAGGCCCACGGGTTGATCGCAGAGCGTTCGATGGTCACGAGAAGCCCTCTTCCTGCGTACGGGGCCGATCGGCTCGAGCCCCTGGTACCGACCAGCCTCGCTGCCAATGACGTCACCTCGTGTCAGGTATTCCTGCCAGGATCTCGGGCGTGCGGGCTGATCGGCTGGTCGCTCTGGTTCTCCTGCTGCGCCAGCGCGGGAGGCTGTCCGCTGCCGCGCTCGCGCGCGAGCTCGAGGTGTCGACCCGCACCGTGCTGCGCGACATCGAGGCGCTGTCCGCGGCCGGCGTCCCCGTCTACGCCGAGCGCGGCCGGCACGGCGGCTTCGCGCTGCTGCCCGGCTTCCAGGCGGAGCTGACCGGGCTCACCCACGACGAGGCGGTCGCCCTGCTCGTCGCGGGCTCGCGGCCGGGGGTGCAGGCCCTCGGGCTCGGGCCGGCGCTCGCGGCTGCCGTGCTCAAGGTCGTCGATGCGCTGCCCGAGAGCCACCGGGACAGGGCGGTGGACGGTGCGCAGCGGATGCTCATCGACCCGGCGGCCGACCTGCTCTCCCGGCGGCTGCGCGAGACGGAGGAGGTTCCGCAGGCGGTGATGGCCCAGCTGCGGCAAGCGGTGGTCTCGGGCCGTCTGGTGCGCATCCGCTACGCGCCGGTCGGCCGTGAGCCGGGCTGGCGGACGGTGAGCCCCGTCGGGCTGGTCGTCGTCCGCGGCCAGGGCTACCTGCTGGCCACACGGGCAGGCGAGGACCGGACCTACCGGGTCTGCCGCGTCCTCGCTGCGCAGGAGCTCGACGAGCCGGCCGAGCGGCCGGGCCCGGTGGACCTGGAGCAGGTCTGGGCCGCGCGGGGTACCCGGTTCAGGAATAGCGGGGAGCGCGTCCTGGTGTCGCTGCGCCTGCGGCCCGAGCGGCGCGAGGAGCTCGACCGGACGGCCCTGGCCGTCAGCGGGGAGCGGGCCGACCCGGACGGTTGGCTGCGGCTGGAGGCGGCATTCCAGGACATCCGGCACGCGACCTGGGCGTTGTGGCAGCTCGGCGCTGCGGCGGAGGCGCTGTCACCGGTGGAGCTGCGCACCGCCCTGCACGGGCGTGCGGCGGCGATCGCGGCGCGCTACGCCGCGCCTCCCGACGCCTGAGGACGAAGCACGACGGGCCCGCGGGTAGCGCCGCGGGCCGGTCACTCGTGCAGGAGGCGTCAGAGCGAGCAGACGGCGACGGTGCCGCCACCGCCGGAGGAGGTCAGCAGCGCCTGCGTGTCGCGCAGCAGGGCTGCCCTCGCCCCCGCGTCCCGTCATCCGGTGGGAGAGGTGGTCGAGCACGTTCTCCAGCCCGTTCGCGGCCGGCGCATGGTGCCCTGCGCGTGCCAGCTCCTCGCGGCCGCCACCAGCTGCCTGGCCTCGGCGGCGTCGGTGGTGGCGATGCGCCCGGCGTCCAGGGAGCGGTCGACCGGCGCGTCCACCGTAGGGCCGTAGAAGAACACCTGCACGGTGGGCCCACGGGCACCCAGCTCGACGTCGAGGGGATGTAGAGGTCGACGTACAGCGTGGAGTCGTCCGCGGGACGCGTCGGAACCTGGTTGCGCCCGGGGCCGACAGGTGTGGAAACCGTCAGAGGCCGGGGATGACGCCGTTCCGGAAGGCGTCGACGAAGAGCGAGTAGTCCGCTCGCGCGATCTCGCCGTACACCCGCCCCACGTCGCGGATCTGCCCGGCGAACTCCTCGACCCCGCCCTGTCCGTCGATGGCTGCCGCGATCGCCTCCTCGGTGGAGAAGGGGACGAGGGTCGTGTCGGCGGTCTCGTCGGCCACGCAGTGCGCCTTGGCGGTGGCCTGCCCGAGGGCCGCGAGAACCGGCAGCAGGTCGTCGTCGGCCAGGTCGTCCCAGTCGAGGTCGGCCTCGTACGGCGAGAGCTCGGCCACGACGTATCCCGTGCCGTCGACCTGGGTGTAGCCCAGCCAGGGGTCCGCGTGCGCCTGGAGCGCGCGCTGGGAGAGCACGGTCCGGTGGCCGTGGTGCAGGAAGTACCCCGCGATCGACGGGTCGGTGACCACACGGCTCGGCGCGGCGACGTTCGCCTGCTTCATCGAGAGGATGACGTCGTTCTCGAGCGCCTCGGTCGCGCCCTCGAGCAGGATGTTGTACGCCGGCAGCCCGGCGGAGCCGATGCCGAAACCGGACCGGCCGACGACGTCCTTGACCCGGTAGCTGTTGACCGGCCGCCGCTTCTCCTCCGGGATCGTCTGCAGGTACGCCCGGAACGCCTCCTCGATCGCCTCCCGCTCCGTGCTGTCCAGCCGGCGCACGCCGGGGCCGTCGACGAACACCCGCTCGAAGCCCTCGATGGCGGTGTTGCGCTCCAGCAGCTGGACCCGGCTGCCCTGCCGCCCGGCCTGCAGGACGGCGTGCAGCGCACCGGTCGTGGTGTCCAGCCGGAGGGCGAAGTCCTGGTCGTTCTCCTCCGTCGCGAACCGGCACACCTGCTCGGCGTAGGACCGGGCGTACGTCGTGACCATCTCGTCGATGTCGTCGTCGTGCAGCGCCTTCTGCACCCCGAGCAGGTAGAGCGAGGCGGCCATCCGCGAGACGTCCCAGGTGAAGGCCCCGACGTAGGACTCGTCGAAGTCGTTGACGTCGAAGACGAGCCGCCCGCGGTCGTTCATGTAGGTGCCGTAGTTCTGCGCGTGCAGGTCCCCCTGGATCCACACGCGCCCGGTGCGCTCGTCGGCGTAGGGGTCGGCCAGTGGCGCGAGGTCGGCGTAGAAGAGCCAGGCGCTGCCGCGGTAGAACGCGAAGGGCTCGGCGGCCATCTTGCGGAACTTCTTGCGCAGCGCCGGCGGGTCGGCCGTGACGAGCGCGCCGAGCGCGTCGTGCAGCACGTCGACCACGAACGCCTGCCGCTCGCCGGGGTCGGGCTGCGCGTCCCGCAGCTGCCCCGCCACCGCGCCCACGCTGCCCGTCACTCGCGGCCCCCTCCTGCAAGCGGCCGCTTCCGGTCGTGCGCCGCGCCCGCGCCGACCGTAGCGCCCGACGCGGCGAGGTGACAGAGTGGGCCGATGTTGCGCGTAGCCGTTGTCGGCTCCGGGCCGGCGGGTGTCTATGCCGCCGGCGCGCTGGCCGAGCACCACGAGGCCGTGGACGTCTTCGACCGGCTGCCCTGCCCGTTCGGGCTGGTCCGCTACGGCGTCGCCCCGGACCACGAGAAGATCCGCTCCATCACCGCCACGCTGCACCGGGTCTTCGAGCAGCCGAACGTCCGGTTCCTGGGCAACGTCGAGGTCGGCCGGGACATCACCGTCGCCGACCTGCACGAGCACTACGACGCGGTCCTGGTCGCGTGCGGCTCGGCGTTGGGGCGTCGGCTGGGCGTGCCGGGAGAGGACCTGCCCGGCAGCTTCTCCGCCACCGACTTCGTCGCGTGGTACTGCGGCCACCCCGACGCGCAGGTCGACCGCTTCACGCTGGAGGCGCGCAGCGTCGTCGTGGTGGGCCTCGGCAACGTCGCCCTCGACGTCGCCCGGCTGCTGGCCAAGGACATCGACGCGCTGCGCCAGACCGACATGCCCGAGCACGTGCTCCGCGTCCTCGCCGACAGCAAGGTCGAGGAGGTGTCGATCGTCGGCCGTCGCGGCCCGGCGCAGGCACGCTTCAGCACCAAGGAGCTGCGCGAGCTCGGGGACATCGCCGGCGCTGACGTCGTCGTCGACCCCGCCGACCTCGAGCTCGACGAGGCGAGCGAGGCCGCAGTGGCGGCCGACGCGACGCTGCGCCGCAACTTGGAGGTGCTGCGGGGCTGGGCGGAGCGGCCTGCGGCGGGCCGTCCGCGCAGGGTGCACCTGCGCTTCCTGCAACGGCCGGACGCCGTCCTCGGCGAGGGGCGGGTCAGTGGGGTCCAGGTCGAGCGGACCGTGCTGGACGGCAGCGGTGGCGCCGCCGGCACCGGCCAGCTGTCCGTCCTGGACGCGCAGCTGGTGCTCTGCTCGGTCGGGTACCGCGGGCTCGCGATCCCGGGCCTGCCGTTCGACGAGCGCGACGGCGTGATCCCGAACGCCGGCGGGCGGGTGCTCCGGGACGGGGAGCCGGTGCCGGGCGAGTACGTCGCCGGCTGGATCAAGCGCGGCCCGACCGGGGTCATCGGCACGAACAAGCACGACGCGCACGAGACGGTCCGTGCCCTGCTCGAGGACCTCGAGCGGCTGCCCCGGGCACCGCACCGCGAGCCTGCCGACGTCGACCGCCTGCTGGCCGCGCGCGGCGTCCAGGTGGTCGGCTGGAACGGCTGGCGCGCCATCGACCAGGCCGAGCTCGCTCTCGGGGTCGCCTCCGGGCGGCGTCGGGTGAAGATCAGCGAGCGGGAGGCGCTGCTGCGGGCTGCCGTCGCGGACGCGTCAGCCGCGCGCTGACCGGTCGGCGAGGACGTACGCCGCGGCCCCCACCGCTCCGGTGGCGACGGCAACGCTGGGCCAGGCGCCGATCCGCTTCGCGAGCGGGTGGGAGGCCCCGAACGCCCCGACGTACGTCGCGAGCAGCGCCGCCGTCCGGGCCGGGCCGACGGTGCGCCGCCAGCGGCGCCCGCACGCGACAGCTCCCGCCAGCAGCACGACCCCGCCGGCCGGGCGTACGCCGGTGGCGCGCCCGGTCAGGTAGCCGCCCAGGAGCGAGCCGGCGGAGATCACGGAGGTGGGGATCGCGCTCATGGCGCCACCGTAGGAGGCAGCCGCAGGTCGACGACGACCGGGGCGTGGTCCGAGGCGCCCTTGCCCTTCCGTGCCTCGCGGTCGATGTAGGCATCGGCCACGGCGCCCGCGAACGCGGGGTTGGCGTACACGAGGTCGATGCGCATCCCGAGGTTCTTGTGGAACATGCCGGCGCGGTAGTCCCAGTAGGTGAACGGGATGTCGTACTTCAGTGCGCGCGGCACCACGTCGGACAGGCCCGTCTCGCGCAGCCCGGCCAGGGCGGCCCGCTCCGCCGGCGTCACATGGGTGGACGAGGCGAACGCCTTCGCGTCCCAGACGTCGGCGTCGGTCGGCGCGACGTTGAAGTCCCCGAGCACCGCGAAGGGGCGGCTGCCGGCCGCGTCCGCCGTCACGGCCCCGCGCAGCGCCTCGAGCCAGCGCAGCTTGTAGGCGTAGTGCTCGTGCCCGGGCTCCCGGCCGTTGGGCACGTAGACCGACCACACGCGCACCGGGCCGCAGGTCGCCGCCACCGCCCGCGACTCGACATCCCTCGGACCCGGGTAGCCCGGGGCGTCGGGCAGGCCGCGGACGACCTCGGCGAGCCCGACGCGCGAGAGCACCGCCACACCGTTCCACCGGCCGTTGCCGTGCGACGCCGTCTCGTAGCCGAGCTCGGCCACCTGCGCGACCGGGAACGCGTCGTCGGTGCACTTGGTCTCCTGCAGGCACACGACGTGCGGGCGCGTCGCGGCCAGCCAGTCGAGCATGCGCGGAACGCGCGCCGTCACCGAGTTCACGTTCCACGTCACGACCCGGAAGGCGTCGTCCGGCGGCTCCTGCGTCATGAGCCGAACCCTAAGCGGCGGGCGACGGGACGACCTGCCCAGCGGGTGCCAGCGCGGGTCCTTGCCGTCGGCGCCGGCCGGACCCCGCCTGGGCCCGGTCGTGCCGCCGGTCCTGCGCCGGGCGTTCGCCGGGGTCAGGTCGAGGTCCCCAGCGCTCGACCGACGACGAGGACCTGCAGGCAGGTGCTGCTGTCTGCGAGCACGCTGCTTGCCGCCCGGCCGGCCTCTGCCGCCGGCCGGGCGCTCCACGAGTGGGCGAGATCAGCAGGTGACCGTCTTGATCGTCACCTGGGTGAGGTCGTTGATCTTGTACCAGGCGCCGACGCCGTCGGTCGAGTAGCGGGACGGGGCGGAGCCGACGTAGGTCCACGTCATGCTGCAGCCGAAGGGGATGCGGAACCCGTCGATGTCGACCCCGGGGGTCCCGTAGCCGTCCGAGCCGGCGTAGCCGCCGGGGGCGACGTACTTGTAGAAGGTGGACGGGCTGCCCTTGGCGACCGCGACGCTCTTCGTGGCGCGGTTGAACACCTTGCCGCAGAAGTAGTGCAGGTAGCCGCCGCCGTCGATGGGCGTGCAGTTGCCCGCCACCGCCGTGCCGGGGGTGGACAGGACGAGGGCGCTGGCGCCCAGCGTTGCGGACGCGGCGACAGAGAGGAGCTTCTTCATCTCGTTCTCCTGATGTGGTGATGACTCGATTACGAGCCGTAGCCTGCCGTTCGAGACGTGCGGAGATCGACCCCGTCGCGGCTGAACGGCAACTGAACAAATGGCCCCGCGCGGGACGTGGCCTCAGGCGTCTCAGCCAAAGGCGCTGCGCCGTTGTGCACCTCCGGCAGGCCATGCGACCGCGGCAGCGCTGCCATCGGGCACGAGCGGCAGGCCGTCGCCTCGACGCCGATGGTGTCGCTCTGGCAGCCTCACCGGGTGAGCCGTCCCGTCGCCTCCGGGCCTCCGAGAACGCGGCCGCTGTGATCCCGCCCGGCCTCCGTGACCCCCCGTATGGTCACCGTGCGTCGCGGCGACACCCTGTCCGATCACGACCATCCGTCGCTGGCGCTGTGGGCGGCCGACTGCGCCGAGCACGTCCTCGAGCACGCGAACGCGAGCGGCCGGACGATGCCCGACCGCGCGATGCGATCGCAGCCGCCCGCGCACGGGCTCGGGGCGAGCTGCCGATGATGCAGGCGCGCGCCGCCGCTGGACACGCCATGGGTGCTGCCAGGCCCCTCCGGGGAGCCGCCCGTTTCGCCGCCTACGCCGCCGGACAGGCGGCGTGTGTCGGGCACGTCGCCGAGCACGACCTCGGTGCTGCCGCCTACGCGATCAAGGCCGTACGCAGCACACGAGCCCCGGACGCGGATGCAGCCCGACGTGAGCGCCGGATGGCAGCGCGCTCGGCTTCCCGAGCCGGTCCGGCTGCTGGTCCTGGACGACCAGGCCCGCCGCAACGACATCTGCTGGCAGGCCTTCTCGGACTGACCGGCTGCGCTGGGACGGGCGGTTGGCGCACCCGAGCTTGTCGCGCGGGGGTGCTCATCCCGTCGCGCTCGATCCGGGACCCGGCGCTGGAGCTGAAGCGCCTGTCAGTCGCGCAGGGACCGGTCCAGGGCGCGCATCAGCTCGCCCGCCCTGCCGCCGCCCGACGGGGCCGGTGGCAGCCTGGTCAGCACGGCGCGGAGTCCGGGCGGTGCACACGCTCCTGCCTGCGCGATCTCCCGCTGCCCGATGGCGCAGTCCCCGTCGGCGAGCAGTTCGAGTGCGTGAGCTGCGAGGGCTGCTGCCCCGAGTACGTGCCTGACCTGATGTGCGTCGGCGAGAGGATGCAGGTAGGCGCTTGCGGCTGCGTGCGCGGCAGCCTTCGCCGCATCCCGCGCCGCCGGTGTCTCGGCTTCACGGGCTGCGCGGTGCGCCGCCCACGCGATCGACCGCTGGGCTGCGCCGCGTCGGCCGCCATCGGGCGAAGGCCTCAGCCGCCTCGATGGCTTCGCGCGCTCTGCTGTCGTCGGGGTGCTGGTCCTCGTAGATCGCGAGGGCAGTGCGTGCACGGTGCGCCGAGAAGCGTGTGATGTCCCGCAGCTGTCGTGACCGAGGTCGATGGCGCGGGCACGAGGTGGCACGCGATCATGCCCGCTGCTACCGGGGCAGGGCCCGTCGGCGGCATCGCCGCGGAGCCCGCCGCGCCTCCGTCAACTGCCCCCGGCGCTGCCGTGGGCCTCTGGGCCCGGCGACGGCCGCAGGACCAGGCGGAGTGCGCCGGTCGGGTAGGGGTGCGTGCTGACCAGGTCGAGGGCCAGCAGGTCCGAGGGCTCGTCGAAGAGGCGTCTGCCGCGACCGGCGACCACGGGCGTCATGTTGAGGTGCATCTCGTCGAGCAGTTCGTCGCGCAGCAGGTCGCGGGCCAGCGCCCCGCACCCGTAGACGAGCAGGTCGTGCTGCTCGCGCAGGGCCGCGACGTCGGCGTAGCGGACGCCTCGCGAGTGCGGCCAGGCGTCGAACGCGGTCAGGGTCGACGTCACCACGTACTTCGGCATCGCGTTGAGCCGCTCGGCGAACGGGCCGGACTGCTCGCGCCACACGGGCGCCAACCGCTCCCAGGTCACCCGCCCCAGCAGCAGCGCGTCGACGGCGAGGGCGAGCTCCAAGGTGGCCTGCCGGCCCTCGTCGCTCATGTAGGGCAGCAGCGCCTCCGGCGGTGACTCGATGAGGCCGTCGAGGGTGACGTGGCACTGGACGGTGATGCGGCTCATGCCCGCGTTGACGATCGTCGACCAGCCGACTCATCGGCGACCGTGTGCATAGCTGAGGTTGCACGTACGAGCGCCACGGTGAGGGACGCTCCGCCCCGGTTTCGTGCTGGGGCGTGCTCCGGGGCGCTGTCCCGCTGTCTTGCGGACGCTCCCAGACAGTCGTGGACCCCTCCGGACGCTGTCGGAGCGCCCATGCCAGATGTGACGCTCGGGCCGTCCTAGCTCATCGAGTTGAAGGAGCGCCGTCGTGCCACCTCGTCACAGCTGGGAGACCCTCGTCGCCTGTTACGAGACGAGCATCGTGGACCCCGGCAAGCAGCCGGTTCTCCTGTTGCTTGCCGGTCTCGTGAGTGCCTTTGCTGCGAGCAGGACGAGCACGCGATTGATCCGGGCGCAGGTGCGGTGGTGGCCTGGGAACATCTCGGTGCGGGGAGTCCACCTGCACCACGAGTTGTTCGGCGTCCTGCTGATGCTTGCGAGCGGGCTGTTGGCTTTCACCGCTGCGCCCGTGACTCCGTGGCGCGACCTCCTGGGTCTCATGTTCGGCGTCGGCGCGGGGTTGGTCCTCGACGAGTTCGCTCTGCTGCTGCACCTCGAGGACGTGTACTGGCAGGAGCAGGGACGCGCATCCATCGACGCAGTGCTCGTGGTCACCGGCGTTACCCTCATGCTGCTCGTCGGCTGGGCGCCTCTGGGCATCCCGGATGCGACAGCCCGGCAAGAGGCCGGACGGTGGGTCGTCGTCGGCTACGTCGGTCTCAACCTGGGGGTCGCGGTCGTCACCGCGCTGAAGGGCAAGCTCTGGCTGGCCCTGGTCTGCGTCGTCGTGCCCGTGGTGGGGCTGGTGCCCGCGAGCAGGCTGGCCGAGCCGCGCAGCCCGTGGGCGCGATGGCTCTACGCGCCCGGCTCCCGGCGCGCGCAGCTCGCGGAGCAGCGGGCGGAGCCGTGGCGGCGACGTCGCCGGCAGCTCGCAACTCTGATCGGGGGCCACGTCGAGCCCGGTCCAGCTGGGTCTCGCCCTGCTGGCCACGCTTCGAGCGTCGAGTCGGTCGCTCCTCTGCGTTCCGCCGCTGCCTGATCGTCACGAGCCGAGGAGGCCGAGTATGGGAACCGTCGATCGCCTGTCCAAGGACTCGTACGCCGCGCTGGTCGTCGGCACGGGCTTCGGGGGAGCCGTCGCCGCCGCGAGGCTCGCGCAGGCAGGAGTGGACCTCGCTGTCGTGGAGCGTGGCCGCCGTTTCGGGCCCGGGGATTTCCCGCGGAAGGTGACGCGCATCGACGACGGCTGGCTGTGGCCGTGCGGGCATGGCCTCTACGACGTCCGGCCGCTCAACGACATCATGTCCATCAGTGCAGCCGGGTACGGCGGCGGCTCGCTCGTCTACGCGAACGTCGCCCTGCGTCCACCTGCCGAGGTGTTCGACGAGCAGTGGCCGGCGGGCTGGACCCGCGCAGAGCTCGACCCCTACTACGACCTGGCCTCCACCATGCTCGGCGTCGGCCCCGTGCAGCACGACCCGGCGACCGGCGAGCTTCCACCGAAGACGCTGCTGGTCGAGGAGGCGCACCAACGTACCGGCAGAGCCAGCACGAGTTTGCGCCCGAACCTGGCGATCACCTTCGGCGACCCGTCCACGCCGGTGGTCAACCGGTTCGGCGTGGCGCAGCCGGGATGCTCGTTCTGCGGGGAGTGCGACATCGGCTGCAACACGGGGGCGAAGAACTCGCTGGACAAGAACTACCTCGCGCTGGCTGAGTCCTGCGGCGCTGACATCGGGACGCTGACCGAGGTCGTGTCGATCGAGCCGCTGCGGCCGGGGTTCCGGGTCGTGCTGCGGGAGCACGACCCGGATGACGGCGACCGGTCGACCCAGCGCACGGTCACCGCTGCCACGGTCGTGCTGTGCGCGGGCGCGGTGGGCACGACGGAGCTGCTGCTGCGCAACCGTGACGAGCTGCGGACGCTGCCGGCGCTGTCCACCGCCCTGGGGCACGGGTTCTCCGGCAACGGCGACTTCCTCAGCTTCGGCCGTGGCACGGCGGCCGCCGCGTACCCCTCGCAAGGGCCGACCATCACGACTACTGCGCTGGTGCGCGCGCAGGGTGAGGGACGGGACTCGTGGTTCGTCCTGCAGGACGGCGGCTACTCACGGCATCTGGCGCAGCTGGTGCGGATGCTGGATGTTGCGGCCCTCCCGGCACACGTTGCTGCTCTGCTGCGCAGTGGGGCGCGCAGGGTGGTGCGCGAAGCCGCTGATCTCGCCTCGACGCTGGAGCAGGACGACGACCGCACGCTGGTCATGCTGGCGATGGGGCGCGACAGGGCCGACGGCCGGCTCGAGTTGACGCCGCGGGGCAGGCTGCGGGTTCGCTGGGACGTCGCGCGCAACTCCGCGCTGTACGCCGCCGAGCAGGCCGCATCTGGCGAGCTCGTCCGCGCTCTGGGGGCGGAGCCGCTGGTGACACCCACCTGGCGGCTGCTGCGCCAGCCGGTGACGGTCCACAACCTCGGAGGTGCCCGGATGTCCGAGGACCCACGCGCCGGTGTGGTCGACAGCGACGGCCAGGTCCACGGTTATCCGGGGCTCTACGTGTTCGATGGCGCGGCATTGCCGGGAGCGACCGGCGCGAACCCTTCGCTGACGATCGCGGCCGTCGCTGAGCGTTGCGTGGAGCGGCTCGTCCGGGCGCTCCTGGGCGACCCGGCGTGGCGGGCGCCTGAGCATGCGGTCGCGGTGCGTCCCGAGCTGCCGGAGGACGCGGCCGTGGAGGTGGCGCGCCGTGCGCCGGCGCAGCGGCTGGCTCCCCGCCGCGGGCTTCGCTTCACCGAGCGCATGCGCGGGGTGCTGTTCGTCGACGGCGTCCCCCGCGCTGCCGAGGCTCGGCTGCACGTGCATGCCCCGGACCTCGCCGCGGTCCTGGCCGACCCCGTGCACGCGCTGGAGGTGTCCGGGACGGTGCAGATCGCGGGAGTGACCGCGGGGCCGACCCCGGTGCATGCCGGCCGGCTGCACCTTCTCGCGCCGCATCCCAAGGGGCGCAGCATGAGCTACGTCCTGCCGTTCCTGGACGCGCAGGGCCAGGAACGGCAGGTGCACGGCAGCAAGCGCGTCTGGCGTGGGACGGGCGGGCCGTGGGCGGCGGTGACACGGATGCAGGCCGCGGTCGGCACCGCCGGTGCCTGGGGCGACGAGGACGGCGAGCTGCGGATCCCGGCGCTCGAGGTCGCGCGCATGCTGACCACGCTGCGGCCGCACGGCCCTCACCCGGTGGGCACCCTGGCTGCTTTCGCGTGGGGCTTCGCCCGTGGGGTCGCTGCGGGCCTCGCTGCACGAGCCTGAGCGACGGGGCTCCCACCTCACGGAGAGCTCGTGGTCCCGGCGACGAGCCTAGAGTCTGAGCAATCGACAGGGCGCCCCGCAGGTCATCGACCTGCGGGGCTTCCTGTCCGCGTGGCTCAATGGGCAGCAGCCGCGGCGGCCAGTGCCTCAGCGCGGCCCTTGAGCCCGCGCAGCCACTGGGCGAGGGAGGCGTCCAGCGCGGCCTGCGCGTACGCCACGTCCGCCTCCACCGGCTCCCCGCTCCAGGACTCCGCGGTGCGGACCAGCACGCCGCCCTCGACCGTCTCGAACTCCCAGACGTGCCGACCGTCGATGCCGTTGGCCGGGCCGCCCCAGACCAGGCGGCGGTACGGCTCGACCTGCCGGACCGTGGAGGTGACGTCCAGGCCCTCCACCCACCAGCGGAACGAGGTCCCGGGGCGCAGCGGCCCCTCGGTGAGCAGCTCGAGCCCGCCCACCCCCGGCTGCCACTCCGTCCAGGACAGCAGGTCGGTGTGCACGTCCCAGACCAGCGCGAGGGGTGCGCCGACCACGATGCTGTCCCGGGTGATGACGGGAGCGGCGTCGTCGATGCCCACGTCCGCGGTGGAGTCGCCGTGCGTGGCGTTGGTGTTCATGGGTCTGCCTCTCGAGGTGGGACGTCGGGCGCGCCCGTGGCGCCCGCTCGTCCTCACCCTCGGTCCCGCAGGGGTCCAGCCACGAGGGGCCACGAGCGTCCACGGCGGCCCGCTCGCGCCCGGTGGAGCGCGCTCGTGCCGACCGGGCGACTGGCATGATCAGGCGACAGGGCCCGACGGCGAAGGAGCTGGGGAAGCGGCGGACTGCAGGAGGAGCCCATGCCCCCTGAGGAGAACGCGACGACGAGCACGACCGGCGCGGGACCGCTGGCGCGGCGGCTGCACGCCGCCCGCGCGCAGGCCCTGGTGGGGCGTCGACGCGAGTGCGAGGTCTTCCGGCGCGCCCTGGACGACCCTGGCGCTGTCGCGCTCTTGTGGGTGCACGGCCCCGGCGGGATCGGGAAGTCGACGCTGACCCGGCTCTGGGCGCAGGAGGCCCGGGCGGCCGGGCGCACGGTCGTCGAGCTCGACGGGCACTTCATCGGCCCGTCCCCGCAGGACTTCGAGGATGCCGCCGCAGCGCTGCTCCAGCAGCCCGGTGCCGTGCTGGTGGTGGACACCTTCGAGCAGTGCCGCTGGCTGGAGCCGTGGCTGCGTGAACGGTTCCTTCCGAGGTCGGCGCCCGGCGCGCTGGTCGTGGTCAGCGGCCGCACTGCCCCCGAGGTCGAGTGGTCGGTGGACGCGGGCTGGGCCACCGCCATGGAGGTCCTGGAGCTTGCGGCGCTGAACGTGGAGGAGTCCGCGGCGCTGCTGGCAGCTCGGGGCGTGCGGGCGGAGGATGTCGCCTCCCGGCTGGCGTTCGCCGGCGGCAACCCCCTCGTCCTGTCGCTGACCGCAGCGGTGCCGCGCGGGTCGGGCGCCGAGGAGCAGGACTGGGCCCCGCAGGCCGAGGTGCTCGCGGTGCTGATGACGCGCCTGATCGGGGAAGTTCCTTCCGCTCGGCACCGCCGCGCGCTCGAGGTCGCGGCGCAGGCGTGGACGACCACGGAGGAGCTTCTGCACGCGGCGCTCACCGACGAGGACGTCCCCGCGCTGTTCCAGTGGCTGCGCGAGCTGCCGTTCATGGAGTCGGCGCCGCAGGGGCTGTTCCCGCACGACGCGGCCCGCGAAGTCCTGGTCGCAGACCTGCGGTGGCGTGCGCCTCAGGCGTTCGAGGCGGTCCGCGAGAGCCTGCTGCGCGAGCACCTGCGCCAGGCCAGGCAGGCGCCGGAGTCGGCGATGCTGGAGGCGATGGGCCGGGCGATCTACCTCTACCGCGACGTGCCGATCGTGCGCGACATGTACGCCTGGTCCCGGCAGGGCGGGGTCTACGAGGACGTGATGCGTCCCGAGCTGCTCGAGCACGTCGCGGCCCTGGCCGAGCAGGTCGAGGGGGCGGAGTCGGCCGCCCTCGTCCGGTTCTGGTACGCGCGCCAGCCCGCCGGCTTCCACGTTTTCCGTGACACCCGGACCGGGGACCTGGTCGCGTTCTCCGCGCATCTGACGCTGCCGGCGCCTCCCGACCCGGAGGAGGTGGCCATCGACCCGGTGGTGGCGGCGGCGTGGCGCTACAGCACGCAGACCCGCCCGGCCCGGTCGGGGGAGCACCTCGCGGTCACGCGCTTCGCGGTCTACCCGGCGGCCTACGAGCAGCCTTCTCCGGTGCTCGAGCTGAACCACTGGCGAGGCCTGGTGGAGGCCTACCGGGCGAGCGGGCGGGCCCAGGGATTCCTCGTGTACCAGGACGTCGAGGCGTGGGCGGCGCGGCTGGGCAGTGCGATGGCTGACTCCGGCGAGCGGGCCGTGGTCGGCGGCCGCACGTACGGGCTGTTCGTCAGCGACTGGCGGTTGGAGCCGTTCGAGGACTGGTTCGCCGCGGTGGTCCGCCAGCAGGTTCCGGCCAGTGTCGCAGGCCAGGGCCCGAGCGTCCCGCGGCAGGCGCAGGGCGCGCGTGACGTCTCGCAGCTGCGGCTCGAGCGCGAGGAGTTCGACGAGAGCGTGCGCCTGGCCCTGCGGACCTGGCGTCACCCCGAGGGGTTCGCCACGAACCGGCTGCTCGACAGTGCGCTGTGCCGAGCGGGGGGTGAGGACGCGGTCGTGGTCCTGCGCGCGGTGGTGGAGGAAGCCGTGGAGGGCCTGCGCCGTGACCTGGCCGGGGTGAAGGCGCACGCGGCGCTGGTGGCGACGTACTTCTCCGGTGCGCCCACGCACGAGGCCGCCGCCCGCCGGCTCGGCCTGCCGTTCGGCACCTACCGGCGGCACCTGCGCTTCGCGGTCGCCGGTGTGTGCGAGTCGCTGTGGGAGCGGGAGCTGCAGGCAAGGTGACGCCCGGCCGCGCGGGGCCCTGCAAGGGCCCCGCGCCGTGGCGGATGCTGCTGCGCCGGTCAGTGCAGGTCGGCGTCCGGGATCCAGTTGCCGTGGATGCCGGAGGGGACCCGGCGGGGCAGCTCGACGGCGGCGATGGTCTCCAGGCTGCCGGCGTCGAGGACCAGCAGCGCAGAGGCGTTGGCGGCGATGTCGCTCACGAGGGTCATGAGGTAGCCGTCGTCCTCGCGGCTGGCGCCCTGCGCCGGGACGAACACCGCTTCGCCCGGCATGCGGTCCGGGCCCGTCTCGGCGATGCGGGTCTGCCCGGTGGTGGCGTCCAGCTTGACCACCGCGTACCCGTCGAGCCCGCCGCCCGGTGAGGCCATCGCGTAGCTGTAGCGGTTCTGGCGGCCGAGGTAGTCCTCATTGATGCTCGGGAACTCGGTGACGAAGTCGTCGACGTGGTGCTGGGAGGCCTTGCCGCTGGTGAGGTCGAGCACCCAGCGGGTCGCTACCGCGCCGCCGTTCGGGGTCTCGAGCCAGCCCGGAGCGCCCCGGCTGAACTTGTCGGTGACCTCCCAGGCGGACCGGTCGTATCGGGGGCCGTCCACGACGATGTTGCCCTCGGCGTCCTCGTAGGCGTTGCCGACGTGCAGCAGCGCGCCGGGCTCGATCTCGAACCACCGCACGGTCGCCGGGCCGGTGCGCGGCATGACCCCGATCCGCGGCGTGTAGGTCTCGCTCCACGAGAACGGCAGCCCGGCGGCCGTGTGGTCGAACACCAGCGACATGTCCAGCCACACGACGTGACTGGCGGTGAGCCCGAAGTCGTGCTGCAGCGTCGGGCCTGCTCCGGGAACCGCCTCGGCGCGCACGACGTCGCCGTCGCGGTCGGCGACGTAGTAGGTGACGTGCGGCGGGAAGGGGGACCAGGAGAAGAAGTGCAGCTCACCGCTGACCGGGTCCTCCTTCGGGTGGGCGGTCATGGAGGTCTGCAGCTTGCCGGCGAAGTCGTACGGGCCGACGGTGTCGAGGTCGCGGGTGAGCTCGAAGGGCAGGTTCTGCTCCTGCAGGGCGAGGATCCTGCCGGCGTGCTCGATCACGTTGGTGCCGGCGACGCTGGCGGTCAGATCGATGCTGCCGTCGGCTCGGCGGTAGGGGACGCCCTCGAGAGCGGGCGTGCGGACCCAGCGGTTGCGGTACCACTCCGCCTTGCCGGCGCGCAGGCGCACGCCGTGGATCATGCCGGAGCCGGCGAACCAGTTCGTCGGAGTGACGCCGGGCATCGGGTTGTGGCTGTTACGGAAGTACCGGCCCTCGAGCTCGGTCGGCAGGGTGCCGTGCACCTGGAGCTCGGTTGCGGTGATCTCGTCGACGACGGGCTCGTAGTGGCCGCGTAGGTAAGGCTTGGCCGTGAGGTCGACGGAGGGGCGGGCCGTGACGGACATCGAGCTCTCCTCGTTCGTGGGGGGTGGCTGGGAGGTGGGAGTCGGGTCAGGAGCTGGGCGTCGGCCGGTGTGCCGTCCCGGTGACGGCGGCGGCGAGCGCAGCGGCGGCGGCCAGGGTGAGCAGTCCGGCGCGGTAGCCGGCCGCCAGGGCGGCGGTGTGAGGCACGACGTCCACCGAGGAGGTGCGTGCGGCGGCGATGGCCAGGGCGCCGGCCAGGCCGAGAGCACCGCCGATCTGGCGGGTGGTGTTGATCAGGCCACCGGCCACGCCGGTCTCGTGCGGGCGGACGGTGATGGTGGCCGCGGACGTGAGCTGCACGAAGGCGGCTCCGATGCCGAGACCGATCAGGACGGTGGGGCCGAGCAGGGAGCGCAGGAAGGTGCCGCCGGTCTGGGCCGCCGCGCCCAGCCAAGCGAGCCCGGCCGCCAGCAGGAGCAGAGCGCCGCTCGTGGTCGCACGCGCACCGAGTCGTCGCGCGGCGGGAGCCGTGGCGGCAGCCGCGACCGCGTTGGCCAGCGCAAGCGGGAGCTGCGTCACCGCCGAGCGCAGGGGTGACCAGCCCAGCACCTGCTGCTGGTAGAGGGCAAGCAGCACGAACAGCCCCACCCAGGTCGCTCCCAGCAGTGCCATGGCCGTGTTGGCCCGCAGCACCGGGCGGTCGGCAAGCAGTCCGAGCGGCAGCAGCGGGTCGGGCTCTCGCCGCTCGACGGCCACGGTCACCAGCAGCAGCGCGGCGCCGGCGGCGGCGCTGCCGAGCGTTGCAGGCGTCGTCCAGCCGGTGCTCCCGCCATGGACGACCGCGTAGGTCAGGAGCACCAGCGTCGCGGCCACCAGCCCCGCGCCGGGCAGGTCCAGTGCGCGACGCGTGCGAGCCGGGTCGGCGGGCAGCAGCGCGGCGGAGGGCGCCAGCGTCGCGAGCCCCAACGGGACGGCGGCGAGGAAGATCCACCGCCATCCGAGCCATGCGGTGAGAACCCCGCCGAGCAGCACCCCGGCTGCGCCGCCGGCGGCGGACACACCGCCCCAGACCGCGAGCGCTCCCGCCCGCTGCCGCGGCTCGGGGTGCAGTCGGAGCAGCAGCGCGAGGGCCGCCGGGGACAGCAGGGCGGCCCCCGCTCCCTGCAGCGCGCGTGCCGCAAGCAGCACGGTGGCGTTCGGTGCCAGCCCGGCCACCAGCGTCGCCGCCGTGAACAGAGCCAGGCCGGCCCGGAAGGTGCGGCGCTGCCCCCTGACGTCGGCGACCCTGCCGCCGGTCAACAGCAACGCCCCGAACGCGACGACGTAGGCGTTGACGACCCAGGTGAGCGCGGCCGGTGTCAGCTGCAGCCCGCTGCGCACCGAGGGAAGCGCCACGTTGACGATCGATGCGCTGAGCAGCACGAGGAACTGGGCAGCGGAAAGCAGCACCAGAGCGCTCGACGCGCGTGCGGGACGGGCGCGGGTCAGCGGGTCGGGGAAGGGTAGCGGCCCGAGGCCGGCAGAGGTGGCGAGCTGAGGGGTCATCGTTGCCTCCTGGACGAGGAGGCGCGGTCCGTGCCTCCCGACTCGGGAAGCCTCGGCCCGGGCGCAGTCCGGTTCCCACCGTCCAGAGCCGTCCACGGCCGCTCACCGCCGCCTGGCCGGCGAGCCCCGGACAGCCGCCTGCGCGGGGTCGGCGGGCGTGCGGCAAGCCCCGGCTCCGTTGTCGGACTGCCCGCGCTGCCGGCCGGAGCCGGCCATCCGAGCGCGGGAGCGGCGGCGCGCTCCGGAGGCGTGCTCCGCCGCCAGCCAGCTGTCGATGCCGAGGCTCGAGGCAAGCCTGACGCTCACCCGACGCCGGAGGCCCTGCCGGCTCGGTGCTGGCAGGGCCTTCGCGGCGTGTCGACCGAGGACCGCGGCGTAC
>NZ_JAANNO010000003.1:404144-513472 GCF_011250645.1 Motilibacter aurantiacus | reverse complement strand
GTCGTTCGGCTGGAGACGACGGCTGCGGGCTTCACACGAGACTCATCCGGTCATGCCGCGCTGCGGGCAGGGAGTGCGTCGCCGGCGCGTAGCAGGCGCAGCGGTGGCGGGGCCTTGCCTCAGCTGAGGAGCTCCTCGAGCCCGTAGCTCTCAGCGAGCGCCGTCGCCACAAAAGGGGTGAACAGGAAGCGCGCGGTGACTGTCGGGCTGAGCCCAGGGCTGTAGGCGATGTCGGTGCAGTCGGCGTTGTGCAGGGAGACGTGCGCTCCTCGCGCCGTCCAGAAGTCGTACAGGCCGACGTCCGGCTCGACTCCTCGCCCGGGCTCCTCGCTGACCCCGGTGAGTCGGCACGCGGCCGCGAGATGGCCGCGCACGCCCAGCTCACCGCTGACGCCGGCAGACCCTGGTTGGATCATCATCCCGGGCCGGCCGAACGCGACCTGCCAGCGCGCGTCGCCGTCGCAGTCGCTCGCGAAGCGGCACAGCGCCTGCGCTGCTCGCGGGTACCGCGCCGTCGAACGCCCCGGCGGCGTCGACCCAACACACAAGGAGGCGAGGCACAAGGCTGCCCCGCCTTCCTCGTGACTGTGCAGTGTGCTAGTTGGTGAAGGACTGCAGCAGGCAGTCCCGCTCGATGTCGGCGGCGTTGGACGGAGTCGGTGTGCTGTCGCTGTCGTAGGTCCAGCCCAACCCGTTGGGGTAGACGCTGTGGTCCGGGACGAGGTGGACGGCGATGCCGTTCTTGCGCAGGCAGGCAACGTTCGCGGCGCTGTCGGCCCGGTAGTTGGGGTTACGGGCGGGGTTGAGCTCCTTCGGGGGCACGGGAAGCAGGCGGCGGCAAGCTGCCTGGGCCGCGGACGGGATGGGTTCGGTCGTAGTCCGTCCGGCGGGGACGGGGACCACCCCCTCGACCCGGGGGGTGCCGTGGGCGACGAGGCAGGCGTCCCATGCCGAGGTCCTGGCGGTGCGCTGCGCCTCGCTGTCGGTCAGCTGCTCCTGCGGCCGGCCGGTCGTCGACGGCTTGGCAGCCGGGCGCGCGGGCTTCGCGACCGGCCGTGCGGTCGTGCCAGGCCGGGCCTGTCCCACGCCCGCGACGGCGTGCACTGCGGCGGGAGCGGGAGCAGGGGCGCGGACGTCGGCGTAGGCCAGGCCGGTCAACCCGGCGCCGGCGCTGAGCGTTGCCAGCGCGGCGAGCAGGTACGGGGGGCGGCCGAGGCGGGTCCGGCGAGCAGCCTGCCCGGGCTCGAGACGGGGGCGCAAGCTCATGAGCGGTGCTCCTTCAGAGATGAGGTCGACCACCGATTGGGGTCGAAGGGGTGACGCCCGGGAGCAGCGCCGGGTTGCAGCCGACGCTGGCCTCGACCGTGGGCGATGAACGTTGCCGATGCTGCAACCCGAGGAGCTGGTCGGGCGTCATCGGGTGGACGGCGGCGCAACGGCCGAAGCCGTCAGGAGGAGGTGGGCCCGCCATATGCGTGAGACGAGCGAGTTCGACGCGTTCTACGCGGGCACGTCGCGCCGCGTCCTCGGCTCGGTGTACGCGATGACGGGCAGCGTGGCCGAGGCGGAGGACGCGGTCGCCGAGGCGTACGCGCGCGCCTGGCAGCGATGGCCGCGGGTGCGTGCCTGCGACTCGCCCGAGGCGTGGGTACGCACGGTCGCGTCGCGGCTGGCAGTGAGCTCGTGGCGCAAGAGCGTCAACCGCTGGCGGGCCCACGCCGCCAGCAGGCCGGTGCAGGAGGAGCTGCCCGGCCTTGACCCCAGCCATGTGGCCCTGGTCGACGCGCTGCGGCGGCTTCCGGAGAAGCAACGGCGCGCGGTCGTGCTCCACCACCTCGTTGGGCTGCCCGTGACCGAAGTGGCCGCCGAGATGGGTTCCCCGGACGGGACGGTGAAGGCCTGGCTCGCCCGCGGGCGCACGGCCCTCGCGGCCCATCTGGCCGATGACGACGAGCCGACGCCCACCGCCTCGGCCCGCGCAAAGGAGCTGCCCCATGCCCGATGACGACGCACGATTGGACGCCGACCTGCGCGCCCTGGCCCGCGCCGCCGGCTCGGCCGCGGCCCTGCCCCCCGCGTCGGCCGCCCGCCGCCGCGGTGAGCGTCGCGCCGCCCGCACCCGAGGGGCCGTGCTGACCCTCGCGCTCGGCGCGGTCGTGGCCAGCGGCGCCGCCGGGGTGACCGGCTGGCAGGAAGAGGGGCGCGGCGGAACGCGGCCGGCGCCAGGCGCTCCCGTCGCACCCAGCTCGCCAGACTCCACGCCGTCACCGCACGTGACCCCCGGCCACGTCCCACCGAAGACGCCCTCACCCGGCACGACGCCGTCTAGCTCGCCCTCGCCCGTCCCTACCGCGCGCTCCTGAGCGCGGATGCATGTTCGCAGCTAGGACGCTCAAGCGAGTCAGCTGGTCCCCGGGGACTCGCGGGAGAAAGCGTCAACAGCCTCTGACGGCTCTCACGCTGCATGATCATGCACTCACGCCGGTCCTCGGCTCGCGCTGCACGACGCCTTCGAGCCAGTGGCTCCGCGGCGCGTTGATGCGCACCCGCTGTACCCGTAACCACGTCGACATGTCCCGTCACGAGGCGGCAACACGCAGCTGCGAGTGTGCCGACCGCCTGATCGGATGACGAGATGCCGGTCTCGCATCACCAGGAGAGCACTCATGAAGCGAACGCTGCAGGCGACGACGTTGGCCGTCGCCGCGCTCTCGGCCGCCGTGGTCCTCGTGCCACCGGGGTCGGCGGGCGCGTTCACCTACGTGACCGACACCGCCGGCACCGCCTGGGGTATCCAGGACGCGGCCCCGCCCGGCGCAGACACCGGCAGCATCCGGGCCACCCAGACCGGCACCGGCGTGCTTGCGGCGTACTCCACCTTGCTCAACGGGTACGGCGGCATCCGAGTCCGGGTCGACTCCCCGACCGCACCCCGCTTCAACGGGGAACTGATGCGCGGGTTCGGGCTGGAGCAGACCGCGAAGGGCCAGTTCACGACCACCCGGTCGGTCGACCTGGGTGGGGTGCGGATCTCCCGCGACATCGCCATCGAGCAGGCGGGCTCCTACGGGCGCTGGCTCGACACGTTCACGAACACCACGCACCAGCCGCTCACGGTCGAGGTCGCCTTCGGCGGGCAGACCGGGTACGGCGCCACCGGCACGAACGCCAGCCGGATCGTGGCGACCTCGGACGGCGACACCGCGGTGACGACGAGGGACACGTGGACCGCCACGGCCAGCGGGACGTCGGCGACCGGCGCCACGACCGGCGGGCCGAGCGCCACGGTGGTCGGAAGGTTCGACCGCACGGGGAACTGGCTGCGCGACACCTTCACCCAGCCGATGGGCACCACGGGCCACGCGGCGAACTTCCCGGCGTACGTCAACACGCTGACGCTCCCGGCCCGCACCAGCGCCTCGCTGCTGCACTACGTCGTCGTCGGCAAGCCGGTCACCGCCGCGACGCTCGCCGGGGAGCTCGCCGCGGTCTCGCGCGTCGCCGGCACCCTTGCGGCCACCCCGATGCTCGCTGGCCTGTCCCACAACCAGGTGTGCACGATCGTCAACGTCCCTGCCGCCCGTACCAGCGATTGTCGGGGACGCGACACCACGCGGGTCAACCAGCCGAACGACGGCAAGGCGCCGAGGCTGGAGACCAAGTCGCCGTACGACGTCGTGGACAAGACGATCGGCGAGATGCAGGCGGACATGGAGGCCGGCCGCACCACGTCGAAGGAGATCACCCAGGCCTACCTCGACCGCATCTCCGCCTACGACGAGGGCCAGTTCGGGTTCAACGCCTTCACCACCGTAGCGAGCGACGCGTTGAAGCAGGCCGCCGCCGCCGACCAGAAGCGGCGCGCCGGTGCCAAGGGCGCGCTGCTCGGCATCCCGATCGCGGTGAAGGACCTCTACGACACCAAGGACATGCCGACCACGAACGGGTCGCTCACCTTCGAGGGGTTCCGCCCGAAGGACGACGCGTACCAGGTGGCGCAGCTGCGCAAGGCCGGGGCGATCATCATCGGCAAGGCGAGCATGGAGGAGTACGCCACCAGCGGCAGCTACTCCGACAGCGCCTACGGCACTGTCTGGAACGCCTTCGACCCCTCCCGCTCGGCACTCGCCTCTTCCGGCGGGTCCGCGGTGGCGACGGCGACGAGCATGGCCGCGGCAGCACTGGGGTCCCAGACCGGTGACTCGCTCTACGCCCCGGCGAGCGCTGCGAGCCTGGTGACCTTGCGCGGCACCGACGGGATGCAGTCCGACCGTGGCGTCATGCCGCTGAGCTGGCTGCAGGACTACGCCGGCGCCATGACCCGCTCGGTGCCGGACCTGGCCGACATTCTCAACGCCGTCTCCGGCACCGACCCGCAGAACCCGGAGACGGCCGAAGCCAGCAGCCACCGGCCGGCGGACTGGCGCTCGGTCCTGCAGGCGGACGCCCTCGAGGGCAAGCGCATCGGCTACCTGCCGTCGGCCTGGGTGGACCCCTACGGCACGACGACGACGATCGAAGCGTCGAAGGCCGCCCTGGCCCAGCTGAAGGCCGCCGGCGCGCAGATCGTCGAGCTGCCCGCGGGGCCGACCGCGCCGGCGCGCCCGAGTGGCGACGTGAACTGGGAGGGCTGGGCCCGTTACATCGCAGCGCACCCCGAGCTGGACACCCAGCTCGGCATCGACTCGCCGGCCGAGGTCGTGTGCTCGCAGAAGAAGCTGCCGTACACCCGCTATCCGACCAGCTACTGCGACGGCAGGACGCGCATGACCGACGCGCAGGCCACCGCCTGGCGCAACTACCGCGCCCAGTACCAGAAGAACATCGCTGCTTGGCTGGACACCTACCGGCTGGACGCCGTCGTCTACCCGGGCCTGCTGTCCGAGATCAGCCTCAACGACGGCGGGGGCAACCGCTCGAGCTTCGGGCGCCAGGACACCCCCTCCGGCAGCTCCGGCGTCCCGACCATCGCGTTCCCCGCCGGCACGGACGCCAACGGCGCCCCGATCAACCTCCAGCTGCTGGGTCGGGCGTGGTCCGACGCTCAATTGGTCGGCATGGCCTACGCCTTCGAGCACGTTGCTGACGGCCACGTCGCCCCCGACACCGTGCCGGCGCTGAAGGTTCGCCACTAGAGCGCCACCACGAAGCGGCACGGCGCCCTCTCGCGGCTGCTCACGACGCCCGGACACCTCGCGGATGTCCGGGCGTCGTGCGCCCCAGGGGCCGGCGAGCGCCGCGCCGCTGCCGCTCGTCCGGGACGGGACCTCAGCGCCGCCCACGGCGCCGTGCGGTCGCGTCGGGCGTGCGCGCTCCTGCCGCCGTCGGGGCGCGTCCGGTCGTCCGCTCATCCGGGTGTCCTGGCGTGGCTGGCCGCCGGGCATGATGTGCAGCACCCTGGTCATCCGCCCGTTGCGCTCGGGCCGGCCGGTGCCGGCAGTGGTCTCACGGACGAGGCGTCGATCGGCGCGGTGCCGTCCCGGAAGCGGCGAAGTGCCCCTGGTCGGGGACCGGGCGATGTCGCCGACTGGCCGCGCTGCTCCGGCCAGGCCGATCCCGTCCAGGTGCAGCAGGCTCGACCCGGTCGCCCGCCCGATCTGCCGGGGACGGATGCTGCCCTGACACGCGGCCTCGTGTGCCGCGGCGGCTGGGCCACCACGGCACACGAGGCAGGCGGTCAGACCCCGACGAGCCGGTGCGACGACGGCCGCAGGTAGACCGTCCACGTCACCGCGAAGCACACGGCGTAGAACGCGAGGAAGGCGACGTACGCCAGGTTGCCGTTGCCTGTCTCCAGGAACGACTGGCGGAACGCGAGGTTGACCAGCACCCCGCCGAACGCGCCGATGGCCCCGGCCACGCCGATCAGGGCGGAGGAGAGCCGGCGCGCCTCGTCGCCCGCGGCCTCGAGGTCGGCCCCGTGCATGACCTGAGCCGCCGCCTTGGCCCGGAAGATCGCCGGGATCATCTTGTACGTCGACCCGTTGCCCAGGCCGGAGAAGACGAACAGGGCGATGAAGCCGGCGAGGAAGAGCGGGAGCGACTGCTGGGCGGAGGCGAGGAGCACGATGCCTGCGCTGCCGGCCATCGCGATGAAGTTGACGAAGGTGACCTTGGCCCCGCCGACGCGGTCGGCCAGCAGCCCGCCCACCGGCCGGATGAGCGAGCCGAGCAGCGGGCCGAGGAAGGTCAGGTACGCCGCCTTGATCGGGGTGTCGAAGTCGGCCTTGAACTGCACCTGCAGCACCTGGCCGAACGCGAACCCGAAGCCGATGAACGAGCCGAACGTCCCGATGTAGAGCAGGGACATGATCCAGGTGTGCGGGTCGCGGCACACCCTGCGCATCGCGCGCTTGTCGTTCTTCGCCTGGGCGAGGTTGTCCATCTTCCACCAGGCGCCGAGGGCCGCGAGGACGATGAGCGGCACGTAGATGGCGAGCACCACGCGCGGGTGGTCCTTGCCGGCGGTCGCCAGCACGAGCAGCCCGATCAGCTGCACCGCGGCGACGCCGAGGTTGCCGCCGCCGGCGTTGAGGCCGAGCGCCCAGCCCTTGCGGCGCTCCGGGTAGAACGCGTTGATGTTCGCCATCGAGGAGGCGAAGTTGCCGCCGCCGACGCCGGCGACCGACGCGACCAGGAGCAAGGTGCCGAGGGACACCCCCGGCTCGAGGACCAGCGCCCCGAGGCCGACCGGGACGAGGAGCAGGGCCGCGCTGAACACGGTCCAGTTGCGGCCGCCGAACTTAGCGACCGCGAAGGTGTACGGGAGCCGCAGCACCGACCCGACCAAGGTGGGAACGCAGGTGAGGAGGAACTTGTCCGCGGCGTCGAATCCGTACGCCGGACCGAGGAAGAGGACCAGCACCGACCACATGCTCCAGACGGAGAAGCCGATGTGCTCGGAGAGGATCGAGTAGAGCAGGTTGCGACGGGCGACGCGCTCGCCCTTCTCCGCCCAGAACACGGGGTCCTCGGGCCGCCAGTCCTGGATCCAGCGGCCCTGCCCCTGGGAGGCCGGCTCCTCCGGGACGGTGGTGACCGGGGTTGCGGTGATCGACATGGGTGCCCTCCGAGGCGTGCGCGATCCGTCGTCGGCAACGTAGGGAGGAGGGGTTACGCACGGGTTCGACGAGCTTGTCGCCGGTGCTACATCCGGCTCACGGCCGGCTCGGGCGGGGGCGCAGCCGCATCACCGGGCCGCAGGCCCCGGGGAGAGCGCCTCGGAACGCTGCCGTAACGAGCCGTCCATCGTCGTGCAACGGCGCCCCGGCAGCCTCTGGAGCCATGCGCGGCCCCGTATCGACCGCAACCCACTGCCCCTACTGCTCACTGCAATGCGGGATAACCCTCGCGGTCGAGAAGGGGCGCGTGGAGCTCGCCGCCCAGGAGGACTGGCCCACCAACCGCGGTGGGCTCTGCCAGAAGGGCTGGACCGCCGCGGAGCTGCTCGACTCCCCGGAACGGCTCACGGCTCCGCTGGTGCGCGACAGCCGAGACCAGCCCTTGCGCCCGGCGTCCTGGGACGAGGCTCTGGGGCGGGTGGCCGTGGCGATGGAGCGCAGCCGCGCCGAGCACGGCCCCGACAGTGTCGGCTGCTTCAGCGGCGGCGGCCTCACCAACGAGAAGGCATACCAGGCCGGGAAGTTCGTGCGGGTCGCGCTCGGCTCGTCGGCCATCGACTACAACGGACGCTTCTGCATGTCGTCCGCCGCGGCCGCGGGGACCAAGGCCTTCGGGATCGACCGTGGGCTCCCGTTCCCGCTGGCCGACATCGCGGGCGCCGACGTGGTCCTCCTCGTCGGCAGCAACGCGGCGGACACGATGCCGCCTGCCATGCAGTGGTTCGAGGCAGGCCGCGAGCGCGGGGCGCGGCACGTCGTCGTCGACCCGCGCGCCACGGCGACCGCCCGCGCCGCTCACCTGCACCTGCAGCCGGTGCCCGGCAGCGACCTCGCGCTCGCGAACGGGCTGCTGCACCTCGCGATCCGCGAGGGATACATCGACGAGGCCTACATCGACGGGCGCACGACCGGCTTCGCGGAGGTACGGCGGGCCGTGCGGGCGTACTGGCCGGACCGGGTCGAGCGCATGACCGGCGTCCCGGTGCAGGACATGGTCGCCACCGTACGGCTGCTCGGCGAGGCGCGCTCGGCGATGATCCTCACGGCCCGCGGTGCCGAGCAGCACGCGCACGGCACCGAGACGGCACTCGCGTTCCTGAATCTCGCGCTGGCCCTCGGGCTGCCCGGCCGGCCGTTCTCGGGCTGGGGGACACTCACCGGGCAGGGCAACGGCCAGGGCGGCCGCGAGCACGGCCAGAAGGCGGACCAGCTGCCCGGGGCGCGCCGCATCGACGACCCCGCCGCTCGCGCCCACGTGGCGTCGGTGTGGGGCATCGAGCCGGAGGAGCTGCCCGGGCCGGGGCTGTCGGCGTACGAGATGCTCGACCGGCTCGGCACCCCGGGCGGCGTGCGCACGCTGCTCGTCATGGCGTCCAACATCGCCGTGTCCGCGCCCAACCGGGACCGCATGGTCGACCGGCTCGACGCCCTGGACTTCCTCGCCGTCTGCGACATGTTCCTGTCCGAGACCGCCGAGCGCGCCGACGTGGTCCTGCCGATCGCGCAGTGGGCCGAGGAGGAGGGGACGCTCACCAACCTGGAGGGCCGGGTCATCCTGCGCCGCAAGGCCGTGGAGCCGCCACCGGGAGTGCGCTCCGACCTCGAGGTCCTGGCCGACCTGGCCGAGCGGCTGGGACGCGGGAAGCACTTCTCCGCCGACCCGGCCGAGGTCTACGACGAGCTGCGCCGGGCCAGTGCGGGCGGGGCGGCCGACTACGCCGGCATCAGCCGGGAGCGCGTCCAGTCCGAGCAGGGAGTCTTCTGGCCGTGCCCCGACGTCTCTCACGCCGGCAGCCCTCGCCTCTTCACCGAGCGTTTCGCCACCCCCGACGGCCGGGCGCGCTTCCACGCGGTGCAGGCACAGGAGCCGGCCGAGCTGCCCGACGAGGAGTTCCCGCTCATCCTGACCACCGGAAGAGTGCTCCGGCAGTACCAGTCCGGCACCCAGACCCGGCGGGTCCCCGTCCTTGCTGCCGCCGAGCCGGAGGCCTTCGTGGAGGTCCACCCCTACGTCGCCGCCCGGGCCGAGGTGGGCGAGGGGGACGTGGTGCGGCTCCGCTCGCGGCGAGGCACCGCCGTCCTGCGGGCGCGGGTCACCGACACGATCCGCCCCGACACCGTCTTCGTCCCGTTCCACTGGGGCGGCCGGGCGGCCGCCAACGCGCTCACCAACCCGGCGCTCGACCCCTACTCCCGCATGCCCGAGTTCAAGGCGTGCGCAGTCGCGCTCACGCGGCTCGACCCCGAGGAGGCCCGGTGACCGTCGTGCAACCGCTCCCGACGCCGGACGACCCGCGCCCGCGCCTCGTGGTCGTCGGCAACGGCATGGCCGGCGGTCGGGCCGTCGAGGAGATCGTCGCCCGTGGAGGCGCAGAGCGCTTCGGTGTTGAGGTCTTCGGTGAAGAGCCGTACGGGAACTACAACCGGATCATGCTGTCGGAGGTGCTCGCCGGCAACGCCGCGGCGCCGGAGATCTACCTCAACCCCGTCGAGTGGTACGCGGACAACGGCGTCGTCTTCCACCGCGGCGTCCGCGTGGTGCGGATCGACCGGCGCAGGCGACTGGTCTTCGGCGACGACGGGTCGATCGTCGGCTACGACAAGCTGGTCGTCGCCACCGGCAGCCGGGCGTTCCTCCCGCCGATGGAGGGCATGTGGCAGGACGCCAAGACGCTCACGCCCGGCGTCTTCGGCTTCCGGGGGCTGGACGACACCGCGGAGATGATGCGGCACGCGCCGGAGCACGACGTCGCAGTGGTGATCGGGGGGGGCCTGCTCGGGCTCGAGGCGGCCCGCGGCCTGCAGACGTACGGGATGACGACCCACGTGGTCCACGCCGCGCCCACGCTGATGAACCAGCAGCTCGACGAGCAGGCCGGGCGCATCCTGCAGCGCTCGGTCGAGCAGCTCGGCATCTCCGTCCGCTGCGACGCCCGCACCACCGCGGTCCTCGGGGAGGACCGGGTGACCGGCGTCCGGCTCGCCGACGGGACGACGCTCGACTGCGACATGGTCGTGATGACCGCGGGGATCCGGCCGAACGTGGAGCTGGCGCGCCGCGCGGGCCTCACCGTCGACCGCGCGATCGTGGTCGACGACCAGATGCGCTCGGTGGACGACCCCGACGTCTACGTCGTGGGGGAGTGCGCCCAGCACCGCGGACAGGTCTACGGGCTGGTCGCGCCGCTGTGGGAGCAGGCCCGGGTGCTCGCCGACCATCTGACCGGCGCCGACCCCACCGCGGCGTACCACGGGTCGCGGGTGGCGACGAAGCTCAAGGTGGCCGGCGTCGACGTCGCGGCGATGGGGCTCAAGGAGCCCGAGCACGAGGACGACGAGCTCGTCCAGTTCTGCGAGCCCCGGCGCGGCGTCTACAAGACGTTGATCGTCCGGGAGGACCGGCTGGTCGGCGCCACCCTCCTGGGCGACGTGCGCAAGGTCGCCTTCCTCACGCAGGTGTTCGACAAGGGGCTGCCCCTGCCGGAGGAGCGGGCCCGGCTGCTCTTCGACATCGGCGGCGCCGCGGAGCCGGTCGGTGCGGCCGGCCTCGCCGATGACGCGCAGGTGTGCAACTGCAACGGCGTCACCAAGGGGCAGCTCGTCGCCTGCGTGCACGGCGGCGAGGACACCGTGACGGGGGTCATGGACCGGACCCGTGCCGGCAAGGGGTGCGGCTCGTGCCGCGGGCTCGTCAAGGAGGTCTGCGAGCTGGCGATGGCGGGACAGCAGGACGGGAGCGACGACGGCCCGGTGGCCGATCCCGCAGCCTGCGACAGCTTTCCGCGCCCGGGACGGCCCCTCGTCGTGCGCGCCGGCTGAGGGCTCGGGGCGGCCCGTCCGGGGAGGACGGGCCGCTCCTCGGCCGTCACGAACGCGGGAACGGCAGGGGGTGGTGCCGGACGAAGGCCGGCGCGACCGGCACGCCCCCACCGGTGTTCAGCTCCGGGCCCAGGGCCGCCGCCCGGGCATTCAGCAACCCCGGCTTCACGTGCCATGCCCCCTCGTCCAGCCGCTCCTGCAAGGCCGCGAAGGCCGACACGATCTCGGCGGAGGTGAAGGTGCAGTGCCCGGGGCGGTCCACGAAGACCTGCCGGAGCAGCTCCGGCCGCCCGCTTGCCGTGGCGTAGGCCCGCTCGTGAGAGCTGGGCACCAGCCCGTCCGCCGTGCCGTGCAGGGTGAGCAGCGGCTTGGCGGGCACGTCCGTCAGCCCGCCGTTGGCCGACAGGTACGCCCGGGCCGCGGAGCCCGCCTCGACGCGCGGCGCTGCGGCGAGGGTGGCGAGGTCCGCGTCCAGGTCCAGTCCCGCGGCGCGGTACAGCGCACGTACGTCCGCACGCTGCTCGGAGGCGCGCAGCATCCGCTCGTAGTCCACACCGACGTTGGACGAGGGGTTGCCGCCGGCGCGCGCCTCGAGCTCCCCGCGCTCGGCGAAGGCGAACACCGGGAAGGGCTCGGTCATCCACGCCAGCCGCGCCTGCGAGCGTCCGCCGGCGTCGGACGGCATCGGCGCCAGCGGGTCGACGGCGCCCGGGACCTGCATGACGGCGGCGGCGAGAGCGATGCGAGCGCGCCCGGCGGGCGTCCCCGCTGCTTCGGACAACATCGCGCCCGCAGCGCCGAGGTTGCCGAGCGGGTCGTCGATCCCGATGATCCGCACCGCATCGGACGATGGAAGCAGAGTTCGCAGGACGTACGCCCCGTCCAGGTAGATGTCCCACAGTGCGGGGCCGCCCGCGTTCAGCCCGCACAACGAGAGGCCGCCGTCGAAGCGTCCCGGCTGCTGCTCGATCAACGCGGTGGTGACGAGCCCGCCGAGCGACTCGCCCAGCGCGACCGTCCGGCTGGGCCGGCCCACCCGGTCCGCGAACGTGTCGAGGGTCTGCAGCTGGTCGTCGACGGCCTCCTCGAGCGCCCAGCCCGTGCCGGCGTACGACGAGCCGGCCAGGGCGTACCCCGCGCTCAGCAGCCAGCGCCGTGAGGCGTCCCCGGGAGCGGTCTCGGCTGGGTTGTCCTCGCCCGGGAAGCGGAGGCCGTGGCTGTAGAGGACGAGGGTGCCGTTCCAGTCCGGCGGGACCTCCAGGCGGTAGGAGGCGCCGTCAGCGAGGGCGCCGGTCAGGACACGCGCGTCCTCGGGCGCGGCGGTGGCGGCGGTGGCGACGGACACGGGGGCAGCGGTTAGGGCGGCCAGCAGCGCCGCCGTGAGGCGCGAGCGGTAGGTCATGCGCCCAAGCTGGTCGCGCGGGCCGGGCGGGGACAGAGCAACGGTTGCTCATCAGCGAGCGGTCTCGCGTCGCCGCCTCGTGAGCATCGGCGCCCCGGGCGGTTGAGCAACGCCTGCTCAGGTGGGGGGAGCCGTCGAGCGGCAGCCTCGACGTGCCGGCAGAGAGCCGGCAACAGCAGAGAGGCTCTCCGATGCAGACCCCCTTCGCGCGCCGCGCCGTGCGCGTGGCGTCCACTCTCGTGACGGCTGCGATGGCCGTCGTCGTCCCGGCCGTCGGGGCCACCCCCGCTCACGCGCAGGAGGTGACGACGGTGCGGGCCCACCTCACCTACGAGGACACCAACCTGCAGGACCGGCCGATCGCCTTCAGCAAGGTAGAGATCTGGCGGTTCGCCCCGCGGACGTTCGGGATATGGACGTGGGCCAACGAGCGCACCGTGCAGACCGACGGCAAGGGCAACCTGACGCAGTCCTTCCCCTTCGTCGATGACGCGATCTACGCGCTGCGCGTCTTCGCCACCAACAGCGCCGTCGAGGTCTGGCCCAACGACGCGCTGCACACCCAGCCGTTCTGGGCCGAGCCCGGACAGGGCTCGTCGATCATCGAGCTGACGTCGACGTCCCCGAACACGACGCTGTCCTTCGACTGGAACTTCGACGACGACTGGGCCCCGCAGCACTACAACCTCGCCGAGACGATCCGCCACGGGCGCGACTACGCGACGGCGAACCGGGGGGACACGGACGTCCTCCCGCAGGCCGACGTGCAGCCGACGTCGGTCACCGGCAGCTACTACAACCCGGTGAACAGCACGGTGGTCATCAATAGCAGCAGCGTCTTCTCCGACCAGACGGTCCTGCACGAGTACGGCCACTTCCTGCAGGACAAGATCGGGTCGTTCCCGTGGCTGCCCGCCAGGCACAACGGGTGCCTCACCTTCGACGTGCTCGGCAACGCGGTCAACACCGCGGAGCACGCCTGGATGGAGGGGTTCGCCAACTGGTTCGCGCAGGCGGTCGTACGCGCCAGGCCGGAGGCGGCGCTCGTGGGCAACACCAGCTCCACCGGTGAGGGCACCTTCAGCGCCTCGCAGCTGGAGACGCCCCGGTGCGGTGCGCTCCCGGCGAGCGTGACGGGGGACGAGGTCGAGCTCTTCGTGGCGGCCTCGCTGTGGGACCTGACCGACTCCTTCGGTGGCCTCGGCGAGCCGGCGGACACGGTGTCCGGGCGTGACCGGGAGGTGTTCCAGATCATGGACAAGGAGCTCGACGCGCAGTCCGGCGGGCCGACGCCGACGATCAGGACCTTCCGGGCCGCCTGGATGGCCCGGGGGATCTTCGGCCTCGAGCCGATCCTGAAGCTGAACCACGTCCTCTGAGCACGACCGACGGGGCTGCGGGCAGAACGCCCGCAGCCCGTCCGTCGTCCTGCCGCCTAGGCCGAGAGCGCCTCCGCGAGCTCGCGTCGGCTTCCGATGCCGAGCTTCGTGTACGCCGCCTGCAGGTGGTTATTGACGGTCCGGACGGACAGGAAGAGCCGTTCGGCGATCTCCCTGCTCGACATGCCGCGCGCGGCCAGCCGCGAGATCTCCCGCTCCCGATCGGTGAGCGGCGAGACAGACTCGACGAGCAGGGCGTGCAGGACGCCGCCCTCGCAGCGGCCCGCGAGCTGCCGGGCGCGCGCGGTCAGCGCCGCGACCTCACGCTTCGACGCCGTCCCCGCCGCGGCCTGCGCGGCCTGCGCCGCCGCCTCCGCGGCGCTCATCCGTGACCCGATGCGCTCGAACTCGTCGGCGGACGCGCTGAGTCCCGCCACGTCACGGCGCGCGGCGGCCGTCGCATGGCGGGCGAAGGCCGCGGTGAGGACGCCCTCGGTCGAGGCCTGCAGGCGCTCGAGCCGGTCGACGACGAGCCCGGGCCGGCCGAGGCGTACGACCCCGTGCAGCAGCGCGGCGGCGAGCGTCGGGTGACCGGCGTCCAGAGCCCGGTCCGCCCGGTCGCGCAGGTCACCGGTCGCGCCGTCGAGGTCGCCCTCCAGGGCCCGCGCCCAGCAGCCGGCGAGCACGCGCCACGGCTCGTCCGGGTCCCCGCTGGCCGGTATCCGCCCCAGCGCCTCCCGGGCCGGCCCCGGCTCCCCGAGCCACGCGTGGGCTAGCGCGAGCCCGGCCAGCCCGAGGCACACGTGCCGCCGGGGGCCGTGGGCCTGCCCGCCGCTGACCACGTCACGCGCCCAGCGGGAGGCGCTGCGCGGGCGGCCCGCGTGCAGCAGCGCCATCGTCAGCGTCCACTCGGCCACCGTGACGGCACGGTCGAGCCCGTCCTGGACCGCGTAGGCCAGCGCGCGGTGGGCGGCCTTCGTGGCGTCCTCGACGCGCCCGTCCTGGATGAGCGCCGCCGTGCGGGCGAGCTCCGGGGCCGAGCTGTGCAGCAGCGCGGCCCCGCGCAGCCGCGACATCGCGCTCGTGCTCTCCTCCGCGAGCTCCACGCCCTCCCGGGCACGACCCGCCCAGGCGAGGGCGACCGACGCCGCGACCGACCACTCGAGCCGGTCGCCGGGACGGGTCGGAGCGGGCACTGTCGTCACCGCCACCAGCGCCTCGTGCGCGCGGTACGCGTTGCGCAGGATCTCCGCGCGCGCGGCTGCGAGCGCGGCAGCCTGTCCCGGCACGGCCGCCTGTGCCTCGTCCAGCAGGGCGATCGCCGCGTCGACGCCGCCGGTGCCCTCGTCGGCGAGCAGGCCGGCCCGGAGCGCGGCGACCCGGGCGCGCACGTCGTCGGCCGCCGGCATACCGGCTGCCTCGCGCAGGGTCCGTGCGGCGTCGTCGGGCCGGCCCAGCTCGCACTCGGCCTCGCCCAGGTGCAGCAGCGACTCGGCCAGCCCCGGCCCGTGCTCGCGCCAGGACCTGGCCGCCGCGCCGGCCAGCCGTTCCACTGCGACGAAGTCGTGGGCCAGGCGCGCCAGGCGCGACGCCCGCAGCAGCAGGTCCGGGTCGGCCGTGCCCGTCGCCTCCAGGCGCCACAGGGCGACGCGCAGCGGGTCCCCGCGCCGTGGGGGGCGGGCCTCGACGACCGCGACCTGCTGGAGCAGCAGGTCGGCGGCGCGCAGCCGTGAGATGCCCGTCCGCACCACCGACTCGTACTGCGGATGTGCGAGCCGGGCGAGCAGCTGCGCGGCCGCGTCGTTGGCGCCGGGCTCGACCGTGACGATGCCGTTCTCCTCGAGCGCAGCCAGGGCGCTGCGAGCGGCGGGCTCGACCAGCTCGTCGACGTCGAGCGTCTGGCAGAGGGCGAGCCGTTCGACGACGGACCGACCGGCCGCGTCGAGCCCGTCCAGCCGCAGGCGGAGCAGCTCGAGCAGGGCGGGGCTGCCGGTCACCGGGCCGGTGAGCTGCCAGACCCCCGAGACCGAGGTGAAGCCGCCGCGCCGGGACGTCTCGGAGACGAGCTCACGCAGATGCAGCGCGTTGCCACCGCTCTCGCGGGCGAAGGCCTCGACGGCCTGGGCGGCGACCGGTCCTCCGAGCGTCGTGGCGATCAGCTCACCGCACTCGCGAGCGGTCAGGAGCGGGACGTCCACCCGGAGCGCCCGGTCCGCGCTCCACATCGCGAGGACCGCGTCCGGCAGGGCTTCACCGGACCGCGCGGTGGCGAGCAGGACGGCCAGCCCCTCCTCGAGCAGTTGGACGAGGACGCCCAGCGACAGCGGGTCCAGCCGCGGCAGGTCGTCGACCAGCAACAGCAGCCGCGCGCCGCCGGCGAGGTCGGCGACCACGCGGCGCGCGTGGGCGAACAGGCGCACCGCGTCGGTCGTGAGCGGGTCCAGGTCCACCTCGCCGAGGGTCAGCAGCCCGGCGAGCGGCCCGAGCGGCACCGCGGCGAGGCTGCGGGTCGCGGTGATCCGGAAGACGGGGTACGCCCCCTCCAACCGCGTGGCGCACTCCTGCGCCAGCCGGGTCTTGCCGACGCCCGCCGGGCCGTGCAGCAGCACAGCATGGAGGCCGGGCCGCCGCAGCGCGGCCTCGACCTGCTCGAGCAGGCCGTCGCGCCCGACGAGAGGCCACTTGGGTTGCCCGCCGGCAGCGGGCGCGGAGCCGAGGCTGGCGGGCGCGGCGGTGGCGTACGCGCCGGCGTGGGCGTGACAACGCACGCCCGCTCCGGCAGCCGCGCTCTCCGACGACACGCGCACACTTTGCCGTAGTTGTCCCGGCCGTGCAGCCGAATTCGGCGCCTGCCCGCGTCCCTCGTCAGGAGCCCTCGACGACCTCGCCGCGCAGCGACTCGACACGCTCGACGACGTCGGCGACCGCCTCGGGGTCGAGGTCGAGGTCGCGCAGGGTCGCCGCGAGGTGCTCGACGATCGCGTCGAACGCGGTGCCCGTGACGGCGAGCCCGGCGTGGGCCGCAGCCGGCGACCGCCCCGTGAAGACGTCCGGCCCGCCCACCACGCTGGTGAGGAAGGCGTGCTGGTGAGCTCTGAGCCGACGGAGGTCGACGTCGGCGAACCACGGCGCGAGCAGCGGGTCCTCCGCGACCCGCGAGTAGAACACCGTCACCGCCGTCGCGAGCCCCCGAGCGCCGCCGAGCCGGTCGTAGAGGCTGTCCCTCGTCTCGTGACCGACGAGGTGGGGCCCTCCGGTCGGCTCCCGGGCGCCCTGCTCCTGCGGCTGCCTCGTCGTCATGCGGTCCGCCTCCTTCTGCCGCTCTTCCGCCGCTCGGGGAATTGCACCACGCGCCGGGCGGCCCGGGCCTGAGCATTCCTTGCTCACCCTGCCCTCGCTGCCCGACGCGACTGAGCAACGAGTGCTCTGCCGAGCCGGGAGCGGGCGGGGTGTCCTGTGACCATGACGAACCGACCTGCCGCCCAGCGGCCCGTGCTCAGGATCTTCTCCGCGATCGCCCTCGTGCTCGCGACGTTGTCGGCCTCGCTCGCCGCGACCGGCGTCGCGCACGCGGACACCTGCAAGACCGGGGTGTGCATCACCTCCGCACAGACCGGTGCCGGCCCCAGCAACGTCACGACCACGCTGCAGACCAACGTCCCCACGACCGTCTACTACTACCTGTTCGACTCCCAGGGCGGCGTCGCGGGCGCCACGGTGGTGAGCGCCCCGGCCACGACGCACGTCCTGAGCGTGGCCGGCCTGCACCCGGCCAACGACTACACCTGGTGGGCCTCGGTGCTGGACGCGTCTGGTGCGGCCGTCGCTCGCCAGGGCACGGTGAGCACCCAGCGCGGACGGGTCGAGGTGCGGTTCGACACCGCGGACGTCTGGAACGACAGCGACTTCTGGTCGGCGGGCGACATGAGCGTGTACGGCCGCGCGGGCGACGCGCAGTTGACGATCGACGAGAGCAGGCAGGTCGACGGGGACGGCCTCAGCGGGGTCGACACGTCGTTGCACGGGCTAATGCTCACCGTGCCGAACACCGCGTCCACGGTCACGGCGGCGGTCGAGATGTACGACGACGACTGCGACTTCTTCCAGCTGTGCGTGCACGGCCTCGGCGCCGAGTGGGGCCAGGGCAGTGACAGCGAGGCCGACTGGGCGACCGCGTGGGCGTCCGCGCCGACCCGGAACCAGGACGGGCAGTGGCACCCGCTGCACGGCCGTGTCGACGGCCCGGTCGGGTTCAGCGTGCAGCTGAGCTACCGCGTCGTCCCCTAGAGCTTCCGGCCCCGTCGCCGCGCGGCGACGGGGCCGGACCCACAATGGCGCGGTGCGCCGTGCCCCTGCCGCCCTCCCGCTCGCCGTCGCGCTCGTGCTGGCGGCATGCGGCACCGGCTCAGACACCAGCACGTCGCAGGACCGCGCCGGCGGGACGGCAATGGCACCCACGCGGCCCGCCGACTGCAACCACGTCTCCCTGCAGGGCACGGACGCCGCAGCCGCGGTCGGCTTCCACTGGACGGGGGAGGAGCACCCCTACGGCACGGCGGTCACCCTCTGGTTCTGCGTCGACCCGCGGCTCGGCGGCAGTGTCGCGTTCGGCCCGCCGGAGGGCGTGACGGTGTCGCCCGCGACCCAGCCGAACCCTGCTCCCGGAACCGGCGTACTGCCGTTCACCGTCACGGTCCCGGCCGGCGCGAGCGGCAGGGTGCGGGTGCGGGCCTCGGACCCGGACGGGCGGCCGCAGGCGGACATCGGCGGGCCGGAGATCGTCGCAGCAGAAAGCGGCTGGCGGTTCTCCGAGCCGGGGCGCTAGCCGGGGCGGGCGCTACCGCCTCAGGCGCCGAGCCACGCCGCGCACGGCGCGGTAGGCGACCACGCCGCTCAGCACCCACGGCCCGCCGACGAGGATCGGGTCGAGCCACTGGTGGTTGACGTCGGCCCGGTTGCGCCCGAAGCGGCTGATGACGGGGTGGCTGCGCGGCTCGCCGAGCACCCCGGTCTCGGTGATCGGGTTGTCCGGGCGGGCGCTGAGGAACGACGCGAGCACGTGCTCGGTCCGGTCGACCCGGTCCGCCGCGATCAGCAGCAGCCAGTGGGCCGCGCGCCCCTCGCTGTACTTCGCGTAGGCGTGGCGGCGGATGACACCGGAAAGGCCCTTCGGAGGTGTAGAGGTGCCGAACACCGGGGTCAGGAACTTGTGCTCGATCGACCGCTCGCGCGGCCACTTCTCCTCCTGCCGCTCCGGGAAGTCCCAGTGGGCGCCACTGGCAGCGGGGTCGAACACCTCGCGCGGCACGGCCGGACGGTCCTTCGGGTCGAGGTCGACCCCCCATCCGGGGATGCGGGCGCGCAACTGCTCCGGCGTCTCCGGCAGCGGCGGCTTCTCCGGCGTGTAGGCCATCGTCGTCTGCCCTTCGGTCAGGAGGCGTTCGGGAGAATGATCGGCTTGATGCAGTTGTCGAGCTTGGACGAGAAGATGTGGTAGCCCTCGGCGATGTGCTCGAGCGGGATGCGGTGCGTCACGATGTCGTTCGGCTTGATGTAGCCGTTGCGGATGTGCTCGAACAGCCGTGGCCACTGACGCTTCACGGGCGCCTGGTTCATGCGGAGCGTCAGCCCCTTGTTCAGCGCGTCGCCGAACTTCACCGCGCTGAAGAGCGGCCCGTACGCGCCCATGACGCTGATCGTGCCGCCCTTGCGCACCCCGTCGATGGCCCAGTTGAGCGCGATCGGCGAGCCCCCCTGCAGCTTGAGCTTGGCCGAGGTGACGTGCTGGAGGAAGTTGCCGTCCGCCTCGGCGCCCACCGCGTCGATCACGCGGTCGGCGCCGATGTGGTCGGTGATCTTCTTCAGGTGCACGACGATGTCGTCGTACTCGGCGAAGTTGTACGTCTCGGCGTGGGCGAACGTGCGGGCCTTCTCCAGGCGGTAGTCGAGGTGGTCGATGACGATGACGCGCCCGGCACCCATGAACCACGCGGACTTGGCTGCGTACAGGCCCACCGGGCCGGCGCCGAGCACCACCACCACGTCGCCCTCGACGATGTCGGCGAGCTGCGCGCCGAAATAGCCGGTCGAGAGCGCGTCGGTGCAGAGCAGGGCGTCCTCGTCGTCCATCCAGTCGGGGATGAGGCTGGGGCCGACGTCCGCGAACGGGACGCGGACGTACTCCGACTGCCCGCCGTCGTAGCCGCCGCAGGTGTGCGAGTAGCCGTAGATGCCGCCCACCGCCGTCGCGTTGGGGTTGACGTTGTGGCAGTTGGAGTAGAGGCCCCGGGCGCAGAAGAAGCAGGACCCGCAGTAGATGTTGAAGGGCACCATGACCCGGTCGCCGACCTGCAGGCTCTGCACCGACGGGCCGACCTGCTCGACGACCCCGATGAACTCGTGGCCGAAGGTCATGCCGACGCGGGTGTCCGGCATCATCCCGTGGTAGAGGTGCAGGTCGGAGCCGCAGATCGCCGCCATGGTCACCCGCACGATCGCGTCGTTCGGATGTTCGATCGGCGGGATGTCCTTCTCCTCGACCCGGACCCGGTACGGCCCGCGGTACACCATCGCTCGCATGCGCCCTCCACCCGTCACCCGTCCTTGCGCGGGACACGATCCCCGCCGACAGGCCGGTCAACCGTCGAGGCGCTCAACCGCCCGGCCCGTGGTCAGCGGCCGCCGGAGACGTCCAGCGTGGCACCGGTGACGTAGGAGGCGTCGTCCGAGAGCAGCCAGGCGATCGCGGCAGCGACCTCGTCCGGCTCGCCCCCCCGGGCCAGCGGCACGCTCGGCGCCAGCCGGGCGACCCGGCCCGGCTCGCCGCCCGACGCGTGGATGTCCGTGGCGATCAGGCCGGGGCGTACGCCGTTGACCCGGATCCCGTCCGCGGCCGCCTCCTTCGCCAGGCCGACGGTGAGCGCGTCGACCCCGGCCTTGGCGGCCGCGTAGTCGACGTACTCGTCCGGCGCGCCGAGGACGGCCGCGCGGGAGGAGACGTTGACGACGGCGCCCCCGTCCCCGCCGGACCGACGGGACATGAGTCGCACGGCCTCACGGGCGCAGAGGATCGCGCCCAGGGTGTTGACCTCCAGGGTGCGCCGGATGCGGGCGGCATCGAGGTGCTCCACCCGCGACTGGGGGCCGAGGACGCCGGCGTTGTTGACCAGGCCGCGCACGCGCCCGAGGCCCGCCGCCGCCGCGAACGTCCGCTGCACGTCCGCCTCGCGCGCCACGTCGGCCTGCAGGACGAGCGCTCTCGCCCCGAGGCTCCGGCAGGCCGCCGCGACGGCCTTGGCGGGCTCGGGCCGGCTGACCCAGGTGAGGCAGACGTCCCAGCCGTCGGCGGCCAGGCGCAGGCAGGTCGCGGCGCCGATGCCCCGGCCGCCGCCCGTGACGACGCAGACGGGGCGACCCGGCCCCTCCTCCGGCTCGGTCATGCCGGCTCTCCCTCCTGTGCCGCGGGCTCCCACTGCGGCCGGTCGTGCCCCGCCGGCACCGGGCCGCGTACCCAGGCCGGTGCGCCCGGAGGCGCCACGACCGTCACCCTCCCCAGCGGGGAGGGCAGGGTCACGAGGTACGGCGTGACGTCCCCTGCGGGCTCCGCCGCCGTCGTCGCCCGGACGCCGGAGGCCGTCAGCCAGTGTGCCGTCTGTGCGAGCGACAGCTCGCCGTGCCACGTGCCGCCCTCGTCGCGCCGCCTCGCCAGGGCGGTCAGGGCCACGGCCGCCGCGAGGTGGCCGGTCCCGTGGTCGAGCGCCTGCGCCGGCAGCACCCCCGGGCGCTCGTCGTCCCCGTACGCCGTCGCGATGCCGGTCGCCGCTTGCACCAGCGAGTCGAAGCCGCGCCGGTGCCGCCACGGCCCCGTCGTGCCCCAGGCGCTCAGCCGCACGACCACGAGGTGCGGGTGGCGGGCCGCGAGCGCGGCGGCGCCCAGCCCGTGGGCGTCGAGCGCCCCGGGCCGGTAGCCGAGGGCCAGCACGTCGGCCGCGCGGAGCAGCTCCTCGAGGATGCCCCGGTCGGAGGAGGCGGCCAGGTCGAGCAGCGTGTGGCGCTTGCCGGGGCCGGTGTCGAGCAGTGCCCCCGGCAGCTCGGGCAGGTGCGGGCTGTCGACCCGGAGCACGTCGGCGCCGTGCGCCGCGAGCGTCCGGGTGGCCACCGGCCCGGCGATGACCCGGGTGAGGTCGAGGACACGCGGCCCGGACGGCGGGACGGCCCGTGCCGGAGCGTCCGCGACCCTCGTCAGGGACAGCAGCGGGAGCCGCGCGACCGTCGCGCCCTGCGGGTGCCGCGCCCACTCGTCGGGCGACCGGACGGCGGCCGCGGCACCGCCCGCCGCGACGACCGCTGCCTCGAGCTGCTCGGCGGGCATGGCCGCGGCCACCGCGTCGGGAGAGCCCTCGCCGAGCACCAGCCGCGCCGCGCGCTCGTGGTGCGGGTAGTTGGCGTGCAGGCGGAGCCACCCGTCCGCGGTACGCCAGAAGCGCGACCAGGGCGCGAAGCCCGCGCCTGCGGGCACCCCGTCCAGCCGGACGTGGCGCTCGCTGCGGAACGCGAAGCCGACGTGACGCGCGTCCAGCTCGACCGGCCCGCGCCCGCCGTTCAGCCGCCGGGCCGCCAGCAGCTGGGCGAGCACGGCACCGCAGGCGAGCTCGTCCACGGGCAGTGGGCCGCCCAGCCCGGGCATAGCGGAGACCCCGGTGGTGTCCGGGGGCAGCGGCGGCTCGCCGAGGGCCGCGCGGGCGGCGTCGAGCATCGCGTGGCCCGTCGGGCCCCCTCCCATGGCCGGCACCGCTGCTCAGCCGCGGCCGGTGATGCGGACGGCCGGGTCGAGGCACCACTGCAGGACGCCCGGCCACTCGCCGTAGCCCGCGTCCAGGTCGAGGTGGCCCGCGCCGGTCAGAAGGTCCGCGTCGAGGCCGAAGCGCTCGACGTAGACCCGTTGCGCACCGCCCGGGAAGTAGGGGTCGTCGTCGCTCGCGACGAGGCGGGCCCGTCGCCGAACGTCCTCGGGGAGCGGCTCCTCCTCCACGCCGGCGGGCGCGAAGGCGGCGACCGCGGCGTGCGTCCGCAGCACCTCGGCCGCGGGAGGCGCGACGAGCAGCACGCGGTCCGCCTGCAGCTCGCCGAGCGTCGACGCCTCCCGCCACCAGAGCACGACGGCGAGGCTGTGACAGACCAGCACCCGTTCCCGCCCGGCGAGGGCCGCGAGGCCCCGGCGCAGCTCGCGCGCCCAGTCGGCCGGGACGGGCTCGTCCGGCTCGGGCAGCTGCGGATAGGCGACCTGGTGGCCCGCGGCCCTCAGCCGGTCGGCCAGCCAGTGCTGCCAGTGCCCGGGCGGCCGGCGGTTCTGCCAGCCGTGCACGAGCAGGAAGCTCTTGTCTCCCGTCATGGGCCCTCCGTCGGACGCGTCGCGCCGGCACCCGGGCGGGTGCGGGCTCCGTCGCCCTTCGGCGGGGCAAGGATGCGATGCCGGGCGGGCGGGGCGCCAGCCGATTCCGCGCGCACCGCGGCCGGGCGCCGCGCGGGCTTCGCCCGTGCCGGGCTCGCATGGCCTCCTGATCGAGTGTCCGCATCCGGCCAAGTGTCTGACGCGGTGCCGGAAGCGCGGGCTGCTGTGCTGGTCGGCGGCGTCCTATGACGTCACAAACGCGAACGGTCGGCATCCGGTCCCGTCGGTTGCCGACGGACGATCTCCTGCAGCCACGCGCCCGATCGCCGCCATTCCTGACGAGGAGGCTTCCCCGGATCGTCGCGATGAGAGCCGTCCTTGCTCGCTCCGGCTCCCGGTCGATGGAGTGCGGGCCCCGACGGGTCGCGCGGTCGTACACGTCGTGCGCGCCCGACACGTGGCGCAGGTAGCGGAAGGCGGATCGAAGTGAAGGAAGCAGCGAGCCTGGCAATGGCGCTGGGCTCGGCTCTGTCGGTGGGGTCGTCGGGCGTCCTTGTGAGCCCCGCCGCGGCGACGCAGACGTCCGTCAAGCCGTGGCTGTCCGTCGTGGGCCTGGAGGTGAACCACCTGACCGAGCGGCCCCTGGGCATCGACGAGGCGGAGCCCGTCTTCTGCTGGGGCATGGAGTCGAACATCCTCGGCGCGAAGCAGGGGAGCTACCGCATCGAGGTCGCCACCGACCGGTCCTTCCGGCGCCTCGCCTGGGACAGCGGCACGTCGCCTCCGACGAGTCGACCGACGTCAGGTACGGCAGCACCGGGACGGCACAGCCGCTGCGGCCGGAGACCGACTACTGGTGGCGCGTGACTGTCGTCGACAACCAGGGAGCGGCGCGGACGTCCGAGGCCGCCGCGTTCTCCACCGGCCTGATGGACCCGACGATCGGCGTGGCGCTGGCGCAGCGACTCGGCGGACCGGCTTCACGCTGAACGCGACGCCGGGCGGCCAGGCGAGCAACAAGCCCTACACGATCACGACCGGCTTCAACGGCACGCCGAACATCCTCCCGGCGCTGACGAAGAACGGCGAGATCGAGACGGCGTACAAGCTGTTCAGCAGCGACGACTACACCAGCTGGCTGTACCCGGTCACCCTGGGCGCGACCACGATGTGGGAGCTCTGGAACTCCTACGAGCGCGGCTTCGCCCAGGGCGGCAAGCCAGATGAACTCGCAGAACCACTTCGCCCTCGGCGCCTCCCAGTCCTGGATGTACGAGTACCAGCTCGGCATCACCTCCGACGGCAGGAAGGGCTACAAGGACTTCGTCGTGCAGCCCGTCGCCGGCGGCAACTCCACCTCTGTCGAGGGCAGCTTCACCTCCAGCTACGGCCTCATCGAGTCCGGGTGGCAGGCGGAGAACGGCACGATCAGCTCGTACGAGGCCACGGTGCCGGCGAACACGACCGCGACGCTCTACCTGCCGGTGGAGAAGACGGTCAGCGAGCTCGACCACGTCCCCGGCGTCTCGTTCGAGGGCATGGCCACGCGCAACGGCCAGCTGACCGCGAAGTTCGAGCTGGGCGCCGGCGCCTACGATTTCGCGATCGACGTCGACGACGTCACGGCGACGGCGGACGGCGAGTTCGTCCGCTCGGTCGACGAGCAGGGCGGCCAGCTCGCGGGCCTCATCGCGGGCTACCGCGCCGAGGGGCAGATCAACGCACACGTCATCGCGGGCATGCTCGACCGGCTCGAGCGCGCTCTGGCCCGTGCCCGTGCGGGCAACCAGGTGGCCGCGATCGGCTACCTGCAGCACCTGATCGACCGGGCGAACAACCAGATCAAGGGCGATGCCGCCGACCTGGCGGCCCGCGACGTGATCGTCGCGGCCACACGAGACCTCATGGAGCGGCTNGCCGCCGCCGGCTTCCGTGTGCCCTCGGCCGCGGGCCGCGATCCGGCGGTCGCGCCTCCTACCCGGCGCAGCGGGTAGGAGGNNNGCAGGCCTGGCGCAGCGCGAGGCTCGGGCTCAGCGACCGGCTCGTCGGCGCCGGCGGCGGCGCTCCGCGAAGGGCCGCCGCCGGCTTCCGGGGACGTCGGCGACCGGCGCCACGACCGGCGGGCGCGCCTCCTACCCGGCGCAGCGGGTAGGAGGCGCGACCGGCGTGGAGGACGTTCGGGCCGCGGTCACCCGTGCGGCTGCGTCGACCGCACGTTCGAGGGAACGGCTCGTGGACAGGGGAACCACGCCGTCCGGTCAGATCGGGCTCGTCTCACCCGCCCAGCTCGAGGACGACCACTAGCGGCACAACCGCGCGCCGACTACCCGTCCACCCGTCAGCCCCGAGCCTCCACTGAGCTGAGGCGCGCCAGAGCCCATGGGTACGCACCCCTGACCTCCCTGCGGCAGCCTGGCCTCCTGCTCAGGGGCAGGCCGTGCTCCTGCCCTCTTCCGCATTCGTCGCGGGCCTGCACCAGCGCCACTAGCTCAGGAGGTAGGCGAGGTCGTTGCTGTACCCGTACTCGCCCGCGGGCTGCGTGAACTCCTCACCGGCAGGACTGACGTACAGGATGCCCGGAGCACCGCGGTGCACCGAAGAGCCGGCAGCGGCGGACCAACTGCCGAGCTGCTGCGACCACCACTTCGGCAGTGGCACGCTGTCTCGTCCTTCCCAGTCCGTCCTGACTGTCGCGTCGCTGCTGTCGCGCAGGACCGGCATTCCCTGTTCCATGCCGACGAGTGTGAGTCCGCTTCTCAGCAGCCGCGTCTCGCCGGTCCCGAGGTCCGTGCGCCAGAGGCTCGGGTAGCTGCGCCCCGCCGGACAGGCCTCGGATGACTCCGACCAGCACACCGTCCCCGTCAGCAGCGTCTGACCGTCTGCGCTGATCGCCCAGGACCGGTGGAGCTCGTTGTCGGGAATGAAGGTCGGCCGGAGCGGGAACCTGCGTGCCTCGTCCAGGCGATCCGCCAAGACTCCTCCACGAGCGATGAGATCGCGGTGCCCGTCCGTGAGATCGACGCGGTAGATCCGCTGCGACCACGAATCTCGACCGACAACGGCCACAGCGAATGTGCCCGCCGGCGGAGCCCCGCTGCTGACACCGCCTCGGTCGTCGGAGCTCTGGATGACGAGCTGGCTCGGCGGAGAGTTGTCTGCCTCGGACAAGGCCTCCGCAGTAGCATCCTGCGACTCGCCCGACGAAGGCACGACGAGCGTGCCCCCTCCCTCCCATGGCGCCGGTGTGTCCACAACGCAGACCGGACCCGCGATGGCCTGGTTGCCCACCTCGACCACGTGGCCCGTCATGTAGCGGAACGAGTGGGCACCGACCCACTCCCCGCCCTTGTCGCCGGTGCCGTAGAACGAGAGGCCGCTCGCCTTGCCGATGCACGCCCCTTCGTCCCCACCCACGCTCGTGATACGTCCACTGGCGAGATCGACGACATGAGTCGTGATGGTGGCGCTGCAGAAGGTGGACTTGGCGTCGAGGAATCGGCTCGCGGTGCGGGCCTCGCTCCACATCAGCGCGGTGCTGTCAGGGGAGAAGACCGGGGCATCCACACAGCGGCCAGCAGGAACAGGGAAGCTCCTCGACGGGGTCGCTCCGCCGGTGACGACAGTGCGGCCACCGCGCACGTCGGTGACGACGGCGGCGAAGCTGGCGCCGCTCGCGTCCACCGACGCGTTCCATGTGGTCCCCTCCGGGGCGCGGAAGAGGACCTTCGAGCCCGAGCCGTTGAACGCGAACGCACGGATGTCGGTGCTGCTCGTCCGCACCGCGAACGGTGCCGTGGCGGCAGGGTTGGGAGGCGGAGCCTGGGCGGCCGGAGGCGCGGAGGGGGGTGGCCCGCTCGCCTGGCCGACGGTCACGTTGAAGACTCGACTCGTTCCGGCGGCGGCTCGCGCGGTAGCTGGCACGCTGACCCGGTAGGTGTACGTGCCGGGGGTCAGTCCTCTCAGCTGCACCTTGCGGACCCCCGACGCGGTAGTCCTCCCGGCGGCCACCGTGCTCCAAGCCCTGCCCACGCGACGCTCGAGCTTGAGCATGCGCACGGACGCCGGGCGGACCCGCGCAACCACCGGTAGACGATCTGTCGTGCTGACGGAGCGGGGCGCGCTGACGGTCACCCGGGACGCCTGCAGCACCATGACGCGAAGCACCCGGCTGCTGACTCGTCGTCGAGGAGCGTGAGCGACGGTGACGACTCGGTACTGCTGGACACCGCCGGAAGCGGCTCGTAGACCGATCGCGAAGGAACCCTTGGCCCCGGTGTGCGATCGAGTGAGCGGTCGCCAACCGGCACGGACCTTGCGCTGCAGCTCGACCACGCGTCCGGCGCCAGCCCCACGTAGCACGCCCTTCACGACAAAGCGCTTGCCGGCCTCGGGCTGAGGCGGTGAGACCGTAGCTGCGAGGGACGGGGCCGTCGCGGCCAGTGCAGGCGCGGTGCCCCCAGCACTGACCGCGCTTCCGAGGAGAAGCGCTACGAGCAACAGGTGCCCTGGACGAGCGCGCTTGCCAATCATCTGTGCAACTCTCCAACTGTCGAAGCCGTTGTCACTCCGTCGACGCTCCAAGATGCAGTCGTGCCGCCGAGACGACGATCGGGTAATGCGGGTCCGTCATGCGGCACGCAGCGCGTGCACTGGTCGGCGTACCCAGGAGAGGTGCGGCGGCTGGCCCGGGCGTCGAGAACTACTCGGCGTCGCGCCCCTCAGCACCTGCCGGTGTGTCCGCAGACGAAGCGTTCCTTGCTGGGGATGAGGAAGGGTCGCTTGAGCACGAATGACGTGACGGTGTCGTAGTCCCAGCGACCGGAGTTGGTCTGCACCCCGGGCAATGTCTCGAGCAGACGACTGCTTCCGAAGCGGGTACGGATGACCGCCGCCTCAGTAGAGCTGCGGTAGGAGCGCTGGCTCAGACCGGTCCCCACCTGCTTCACCCGTCCATCGACCACCTGGAACAGTGCGTAGTGCAGTGCGGTGTCGTCGATGAGAGCGTCGGTGATGCGAACGAGCGCGCTCGGCTTGCCCCCGAGCGTTCCGTGCTGCACCTGTTGAAGCGCGACATCCGGCGCCTTGCCGTTCTTGAGCCGTATCTGTACCAGGTCACTGAGGGTGATGGTGTAGGTGGCGTTCTTCCAGTCGTACCGCTTGAGCGCCCCTGCAGCCGACGTCGCCGCTGCGCCCGATGCAGAGATGGCGGGGACGCTTGGGGCCGCAGCGGCCGGCGCCACTGCCGTGGCCGGCATGGCGAGTAGGCCGGCCAGCATCGCGGCGGTCGCCGGAATGCGCATGGACAAGACTCCTGGGTTCGTGAGGAGGACGTGACCGAGCCGGCGTTGGCGCGACAGCCCCGCGGGTAGGTCGCACAGCAGACCCTGCTGGGGGCAGGCACTCCGGTCGGTCGGGTGGGTGGACCCCGGACGCCGACGGGTGCCTGTAGCGAACGACACGCCTCGACGTCGGGAACGACAAGGAAGTATGGGCAGCACCTGATGTCATTTCGTAGCAGCGGACAAGGAGTTCACTCGACCGGCAGAGGGCCGTGCGGCCGCAGGTTCCGCCTCCGGTTGCGATAGGACGGCCGTCCGCCAGCCGTACGGGAACGCTCAGATATGAGCTGTCACTGCAGTGCCTGGCCGTCGCGTACTGCCGGGTCCTCATCAGGACTCCGGGCCTCGAGTGAACCCGGCAGGGGACAAGCAATGGCAACGAATCCGGTGGCCGCGATCGCGAATCCGAGCGGCGGGACGAAGTCTGCGCGGCGATTGGCCGCGTGCTACGGACGTCCCCGCTCCGAGCCTGGGAAACGGCCGAAGCGGGGACGCCTGGGTTTGTGGGGCCTACCCCCCCGACGAGCTGTCCCAGTCGGACTCCTCGTCGGGTACGTTGTTCGGGTCGATGGTCCACGTCAGCCGCTCGGCCGTCGTCACCTTGTACCCCGGTCCCCACTCCGGGTAGTACCCATCGGTCTCCAGCTGGCTCGTGTCGATGGACATCGACACGGTCACGCGCACGCGTGTCGCACCCTCCGGGACAAGGAACGTGAAGGTGTAGTCGCGCGGATCGAAGCTCGTGGCGCTGTACGACTCTCCGTTGATGGTTGCGGTGGCGTCCTTGGCGGTGAGCGGAAGCGCTGCTTCCGGCGTCTCGGGCGTCAGCGCGAGCACGAAGTAGGCCTTGCCCTGCGGCGCCCAACCGTTCTTTGCAGTCCAGGGCGTCAGAGACCAGTTCCCGTCTCTCGCGTAGTCAGCGGTGTAGCCGAAGCCCCAGGAGACGGTGTCTCCGTCGGGACGGGTGATGACAGGCTCGGTGAAGTCTGCGGTCGAGACGCTCGACACCTGGGTTCCCAGACGCTCGCTCTGTCCCTCGTCGAGCACCTTGCCCGTGAGAAGCGAAACGGCCTGGGTCGTCTCGCCGACCTTTACCGTGATCGCGACGTCCTTCACCTCCGTTGGGACCGCGAGCGCGAGCTGGGTACCGGTGGCGGCGATGAGGCTCTCGAGCGCCTGCTCCGTGGCGGCACCGGCTGGCTTGCCGTCGTACGTCAAGCCGTACGTCGGCGACACCTCCTGCTCCTCCGGCTGCGTGATCGTGACGTCGGAGACGATGAACTTGCTGGCGTCACCTGCTCGTGTGGGCTTGTCGGCGAGCAGGAGATACGGAGGCGTGGTCACCGACGCGACGTGCACAACAGCCGCAGGTGTGTTGAGCGTGCCGTCCAGCGTCTTGGCCGCCGAGTCGTAGGAGTCGTCGAATGCGAACCCGTCGGCGCTGGCGTAGCCGGGCTCGGCGGCCGGCAGCGACGCGAGCCATTCGGCGTGGTCGTCCTTGACGGCATTCGCCCGGCCCTCGAGCCACTCGGTGAGCTTCTCCGTGGTGTCGGAGTCGAACAGCCCGGCGGGCACGTCCTCGCCGCCGACGGCGAGCGATGCGTAGTAGGTGCTGCCGCGGGCGTAGACGGTCGCTCCGTCCGGCTTCGCCTCAGAGACGCCGAGCGATACGCTCAGTCCGCTCGAGGACTCGTAGCGGCACTGACCTTCATCGGTTTCATGGGCGTACACGGTCATTCCCAGGCGCTCGCTGAGCGACTCCTCGTCGCCGAAGAAGTCCGTGCACAGCGAGGACAACTGCGCCGGCTCGGCGCGAGTGAGCTCGTTGAAGCCGACGTCCGAGCCGCTGCCCCCACCCATGCCACATCCACTCATCGTCAGTGCGGAAGCAGCCGAGATGCCGCTCATGACGAGCCACTGACGCGTCCCTCGTGCGGTCCTCAACATCGATCCTCCTGTCCCACCGACCGCAGTCCGCGGTCTGGCCGTGCGTTCGACGAGCGGATCGGCTGACTCAGCAGGAGCGTGAGGAAGACAAACAGGTTGCTCGATCGAATCGCTCGATCGGCGGACGCAGGTCGGGTCGTGCGCTGCCAGCCCAGGCGTACAAGCGCAGCAATCACCCTGATAATGACCTGCTCCGCCAGGTGCGTCAGCAACGCCTGCGGCCGCGCTTTGTCCGGCTCGGTCGGCGTGACGAGCGCGTCAGTGCAGAAGCTGCCCCCCGTTCTGGTTGACGGTGTTGACGGGCCGCGGCCCTGGGTGAACCAGTCACTGGCCCAGCGCGGTGCTCGGCGCACCTCCCACGAGCCCTCGAGCGCTCCGCAAGGGAGCTTTGCGCGCTAGCGCGTGTCGATTCCTCGGCCCGGCCGGTATCAACAAGCCCGTCAGGGCCGGCCGGGCTTGCCGGCCGGTCATCTGATGCTGTTCGTGTCGTGTCGGAGTGGGGTACTCCGCCTTCCTCCGAGGTCCGAGCCGCCGACCGGTTGCACGCAAAGCTGCGCAATCTCGGCCGCCAGCTCGTCGTCAATGAGGTGAGCCTCATCCCGTTTGTGCTTCAGTCCCGCGAACCTGCTCGCGCTCATGTCGGCCCGAGACAGGTAGCCCGTCCGTCGCGTAATGCGCCTCCACCGCGACCTCGACGGTCTCCGACCTCAGGCTCGGGCAACGCGCCGTAGTCGGCCTCACGATCCAGCTCCCCCTTGCGTCCCCGCCGACGCATCTCCACCCCCCTTGACCAGGAGTGTGGCGACGTCCGCCGCCTTGCTCGCGGCCACGGGACGCGTCAGGAGCCGTCGTGGACGACCAGGGGCGAAGAGCCCGGCCGGTGCCGGGACCTCCGTTCCCGGGCGTTCCCTCGTCCGGTGCTTCGCGGCGCACGTTCGGGGGACGTGCTGTGGACAACGAAAGCGGCGGCCCCCGGTGCGTGTGCACCATCTCCCTTGTCAGTTCGTACGGCGGGGGGCTGGTGCAATGCGTGCTGTAGGTGTGGTCGAGGACGAGGTGCGTGAGCTCGTCCGGCGGCGGGGGATCGACCCGGTCGCGGACCCGGACGTGGTGCGCCGGCTCGTCGACGAGGTGATCGCGGAGTACGACGAGCGGTCGCTGGACGGGCGCCTTCCGGCGCTGGCGGACCCCGGGGCGGCGGCGCGTGACGTGTTCGACGCGGTCGCCGGGCTGGGGCCGTTGCAGCGCTACCTCGACGACCCGTCGGTCGAGGAGATCTGGATCAACGAGCCGTCGAAGGTGTTCGTCGCCCGGCAGGGGGTGTCGGAGCTGACGACGACGGTGCTCAGCGCGGACGACGTGCGAGACTTGGTCGAGCGGATGCTGAAGGCGTCGGGGCGGCGGGTCGACCTGTCGACCCCGTTCGTGGACGCGTCGCTGCCGGACGGCTCGCGGGTGCACGTGGCGATCCCGGACGTGACGCGCACGCACTGGTCCGTGAACATCCGCAAGTTCGTCGTGAAGGCCACGCACCTGGAGGACCTGGTCGCGCTCGGGTCCCTCACGACCCCGGCGGCCCGGTTCCTCGACGCCGCGGTCGCCGCGGGGCTCAACATCCTGGTCGCGGGCGGCACACAGGCGGGCAAGACGACGCTGCTGAACTGCCTGACCGCGGCGGTCCCGCCGCGCGAGCGGGTCATCACGTGCGAGGAGGTCTTCGAGCTGCGCGTGCCGCTGCCGGACGTGGTGGCGATGCAGTGCCGACAGGCGGGCCTCGAGGGCACCGGTGAGATCAAGCTCCGCCGACTGGTGAAGGAAGCATTGCGGATGCGGCCTTCGCGCATCGTCGTGGGCGAGGTGCGGCAGGAGGAGAGCCTCGACCTGCTGATCGCCCTCAACAGCGGCCTTCCGGGCATGTGCACCATCCACGCCAACAGCGCCCGCGAGGCCGTCACCAAGCTGTGCACGCTGCCCCTGCTGGCGGGCGAGAACGTCGGCCACTCGTTCGTCGTCCCGACCGTCGCCTCCTGTGTCGACCTCGTCGTGCACGCCGCGACCGAGGCGGACGGGAAGCGGCGGGTCCGCGAGATCGTCGCGGTGCCGGGCCGCGTGGAGGGCGACGTCGTGGAGACGGCCGACGTCTTCACCACCCGGGAGGGGCAGTTGGTGCGGGCGGACGGCTGGCCGCCGCACCAGGACCGGTTCGCGCGGGCGGGCTACAGCCTGCCGGCGCTGCTCTCGGCCGAGAGCGCGGCGTGACATGGGGGCCCTGCTCGGGCTGACCCTCGGGATCGGCCTCTTCCTCGTCTGGTCCGCGTTCGGCCCGCCCCGCCCGCCGCGTGTGCGGGCCAAGCCGGGGCTGCGCGACCGTACGGCCGAGATGCTCGCGCAGGCAGGCATCGACTCGGTCACGCCGGTCGCGCTCGTAGGCTCCTGCCTGGGCACCGGGCTCGTCGTCCTGCTCGCGATGCTCGTCGTCTCGCGCTCGCCCGTGGTGGCGCTGGCCTTCGCGGTGATGGCGGCGTACTCGCCCCTCGCCCTCGTGCGCTACCGGCAGCGCAGGCGCCAGTCGGACCTGCGCGAGGTATGGCCGGAGGTCGTGGACAACCTGGCGTCCGGCGTACGCGCCGGGCTGTCGCTGCCCGAGGCGCTCGCGCAGGTCGGGGTACGCGGCCCGGAGCAGGTGCGGGCGCACTTCGTCCGCTTCGGGGAGGACTACCGCGCCACGGGCCGGTTCGCCCAGAGCCTGGACCGGCTCAAGGCCTCCCTTGCGGACCCGGTGGGCGACCGCGTCGTGGAGTCGCTGCGGCTGGCCCGCGAGGTCGGCGGGTCCGACCTCGGCCGGCTGCTGCGTACCCTCTCCGGCTTCCTGCGCGAGGAGGCCCGCGCCCGTGCCGAGCTGCAGGCCCGCCAGTCCTGGACCGTCAACGGCGCGCGGCTCGCGGTCGCGTCCCCCTGGCTCGTGCTCGCGCTGCTCTCGCTCAACCCCGACGGCGTGGAGGCGTACAACAGCGCCGCGGGCGCTCTGCTGCTGGCCGGGGGTGGCGCCCTCTGCTTCGTGGCCTACCGGCTGATGCTGCACATCGCCCGGCTGCCCGAGGAAGAGCGGGTGCTCCGGTGACCGGCCACCTGCCCGGCGCGCTGCTCGGGCTCGTCGCGGGCTTCGGCCTCGTCACCGCGCTCTGGCGGCTGCCGGTGTTCCGGCGGCCCACGCTCGACGACCGGCTGGCGCCGTACCTGCGCGACACGCCCCGGCAGTCCCGGCTGCTCCGGACGGCGCGGTCGGTGACGCCCTTCCCGACCCTCGAGCGCATCGTCGGGCCGTTCGTCGCCGACGCGGCAGCCCTGCTCGGGCGGGTGCTCGGCGGCAGCGCGCCCGTCCGGCGCAAGCTCGAGCAGTCGGGCTCGGAGAAGTCGCTCGACCAGTTCCGCGTGGAGCAGGTCCTGTGGGCTGCCGTCTGCTTCGCCGGAGCGCTCCTCGTCAGCCTGCTCCTGCTCGCGAGCGGACGGTCCACACAGCCGGTTGTGCTCCTCGCGCTGTGCCTGATGGCCGCGATCGCCGGGGTGCTCCTGCGCGACTACCGGCTGGGCCAGGAGGTCGTGCGCCGTGAGCGCCGCATGCTGGCCGAGTTCCCCACCATCGCCGAGCTCCTCGCGCTCTCGGTGAGCGCGGGCGAGGGGGCGGTCGGCGCGCTCGAGCGGGTCACCTCCATCAGCCGTGGGGAGCTGACCAGGGAGCTGGAGCGGGCGTTGGCCGAGGCGCGCTCCGGGTCGAGCCTCGTCCTCGCGCTGCAGGGGATCGCCGCGCGCACCAGCCTCGCGCCGCTCGCGCGGTTCGTCGACGGCGTGGCGGTGGCCGTCGAGCGGGGCACCCCGCTCGCCGACGTGCTGCGCGCCCAGGCGGCTGACGTGCGCGAGCTCGGGAAGCGCGCGCTTCTCGAGGCCGGCGGGCGCAAGGAGGTCGGGATGATGGTCCCGGTCGTCTTCCTCGTCATGCCCATCACCGTCGCCTTCGCACTCTTCCCGGGGCTCGTCACCCTCGACGTCGCCGGCTGACCTCCACCACTTCCCAGACAAGGATCGACCGACATGCAGCTCGCCCTTCTTGCCACTTCCGCCCTGATGCGGGCGCACGGCAGCCTCGTCGACCGGCTCGGGAGCCGCGAGCGAGGGGACGTGCCGGCCTGGGTCCTCATCACCGTCATGACCGCGGGCCTCGTCGTCGTCCTGTGGGGCGTCGCCGGCCAGTCGCTGCAGGAGATGTTCAACAACGCGATGGAGTCGGTGACCGGGCCCGGCTCGGGGTCGTGACCGGACGGCCCGCGCGGGGCGAGGACTCCGGGGCCGCGCTCGTCGAGTTCGCGCTCGTCACCGCCATGCTCGTGCCGCTCCTCGTCGGGCTGCTCCAGCTCGGCGTCGTCCTGCACGTGCGCAACACGCTGACCGCGGACGCTTCCGAGGGAGCGCGCTACGCGGCCAACGCCGACCGCAGCCCGGCCGACGGTGCCGCCCTGACCCGCCGCCTCGTCACTGCGTCCTTCGGGCAGCGGCTCTCGCCCACGGTCACGGCCCGACGGGCCACCCGGGGCGGCCTGCCCGTGGTCGAGGTGCGGGTCGTCGCGGACCTGCCGCTCGTGGGCTGGCTCGCCGGCAAGGCCGACGGGCTCACCGTCACCGCCCGCGCGCTCGACGAGGAGGCACTGCGACCATGACCGGGCTCCGCTCAACCGTCCACCTGCGTGTGCGCACCAGAGGCGAGGACGGCAGCGCGCTCGTCGAGTTCTGCTGGCTGGCGGTGCTCCTGCTGGTGCCGCTGACCTGGGTGCTGCTCGCCGTGTTCCGCACGCAGGCCACGGCGTACGCCGTCACGGCCGCCGCTCGCGAGGCCGGGCGCGCCTACGTCACCACCTCCGGCAGCAGCGCGACGCCCGCGCAGTCCCGCGCCACCGCCGCGGCGTCGTTGACGCTGGCGAGCTTCGGCGTCGCGCTCGACCGGCGTGACCTCGACATCGACGGCGCGCTGCGGCCCGGCACCCCCGTCACCGTCGAGCTCACGGCGAGCGTGCCGCTGCCGTTCGTGCCCGAGTGGCTGGGCGGCTCGTCGGTGCGCGTGCACGCCCGGCACGTCGAGCTCGTGGACCAGTACCGGTGACCGCGCCCGGGCGTCGCCCGAGCGGCGACGGCGGCACGGTCACCCCGCTCGTCCTCGGCTTCGCGGTGGTCGTCATGACCCTCATCGCGGTCGTCACCGACGCCTCCACGGCCTACCTCGCCCGCCGCTCGCTGGCCTCCGCGGCCGACTCGGCCGCGCTCGCGGCTGCCGGCGGGGTCGACCGCGACCGGCTCTACGACGGCTCGCTCGCCAGCCTGCCGCTCAGCCCCGGCGCCGTGCGCGCCCGCGCCGACCGGCAGCTGACGCGTACGCAGCTGCGCGCCCGGCTCCCCGACGTCCGGGTCGACGGCGTGTCCCTCGACGGCAGCCGGACCACGGTCACGGTCCGGCTGACCGCCACCGCGCGGCTCCCGTTCAGCCGCGCGCTCGGAATCGGCCGCGGCAGCGTGCGCCTCACCGCGAGCGCCAGCGCCCGGTCGCCGCTGGGCTGAGCCCTGGCCCGACGAAGGAGCGTCAGGCCGCGCGCAGCTTGCCGAGCCCGGCGGGCAGGTCGGTCGAGTGGAGCACCCGCAGCCGCTGCGTCGGCCGGGTCATGGCGACGAACAGGTCGTTGACGCCCCGCGCCGACTCCGCGAGCAGGGCGGCGGGCTCGACCAGCACGACGGCGTCGAACTCCAGCCCCTTCGCCTCCGTCGCCGTCATCACCGACAGCGGCGCGTCCAGCGTGGTCGGGCCGTCGCCGACGCTCCCCTCCGGCAGCGCGGAGCGCAGCGCCTGCACCGCCCACTCCTGGTCCGCGCGTGAGGTCAGCACCGCGAGCCGGCCGCCGTCCAGGTGCGCGAGCTCGTCCCGGACGACCCGCAGCAGCGCCGCCTCGTCGCGGGCGGCGACCGCGTGCGACGTCGGCTCCCAGTCCACGTCGCGCACCGACCTCGCCGCAGCGGCTGGGATCCCCGCCGCTTGCAGCACGTCGTTGGCCACGTCCATCACGCGACGCGGAGTTCGGTAGTTCACGGTCAGCTGTTCCTGGTGCCAGCGACCCTCGACGTACGGGTCGAGCATCTCGCCCCAGGAGGAGGCTCCGGCCAGCGCGCCGGTCTGTGCGATGTCGCCGACCACCGTCATGGAGCGGCTGGGGCAGCGGCGCATGAGCAGGCGCCACTGCATGGGAGAGAGCTCCTGCGCCTCGTCGACGATGACGTGGCCGAAGGCCCACTCCCGGTCCTCGGAGGCCCGCTCCGCCACGGACAACGTGGCGGCGTCGCCCGCGTACCGGTCGAGCAGGTCGTCGGCGGTCATCATGTCGGCCGTGCCGGACATGGCGAGCGCCTGCTGGGCGTAGTCGCGCTCGGCCTTCCGCTCGGCCGCGGCCCGTGCAGCCTCCACCTGCGCGGACGTGTCGTCGTCGCCGAGCAGCTCGGCCGCCTCGTCCAGCAGCGGCACGTCCGCCGGCGTCCACGGCGAGCCGGCGTCCCGGCGCAGCAGCCGCCGCTCGGCGCGGCCCAGCCGGCCCTCGGCCGCGGCCGCGAGCTTGGCCGGGTCGGCGTACAGCTCGCTCAGCAGCTTCTGCGGGGAGAGCGGCATCCAGCAGAGGTTGACCTCGCGGCGCACGTCGCGGGACTCCCGCAGCTCGGCGAGCAGCCCGGGCCGCGTGTCCTCGTCGAGCTCGACGCGCTGGGCAGCCGCGAGCTGGCGGGCCAGCCGCTCCAGGACCGCCTTCACGAACACCACCCGTGCCGCGTTGTGCGGCTTTCGGCTCGCCCGCGCCCGGTCCCGGGCGAACGAGACGTCCGACGGCCGGAGGGTGACCTGCTGCCCGTCGACGGAGAGCCGCAGCGGCTTGGACGGCACGCGCTGCCGGTTGCGGACCGCGTTCGCGATCACCTCGGCCATCCGCAGCCCGCCCTTCACGGCCGCGGTGGCCGCCGGCTCGAGGGCGGTGGCGTCCACGCCGGGGAAGAGCCGGCCCGGGGTGGCGAGCACGGCACCGGTCTCGCCCAGGCTCGGCAGGACCTGCTCGATGTAGCGGAGGAACGCGCGGTTCGGGCCGACGACCAGCACGCCGGACGAGGCGATGCGGTCGCGGTGGGTGAAGAGGAGGTACGCCGCCCGGTGCAGCGCCACGGCCGTCTTGCCGGTGCCGGGGCCGCCCTGCACGACGAGCACCCCGGGCAGCGGCGCGCGGATGATCCGGTCCTGCTCGCCCTGGATGGTGGTGACGATGTCGCGCATACGGCCGCTGCGGCGCGCGTTCAGCGCGGCGAGCAGGGCGCCCTGCCCGGCGACGGCGGTGTGGTCGCCGCTGCTGGTGTCGAGCAGCTCGTCCTCGATGCCGGTGACGCGGCGCTGCTCGGTGGACAGGTGCCGCCGGCGGGCCACGCCAAGGGGGGTGGCGGCGGTCGCCTGGTAGAACGCCGCCGCTGCGGGGGCACGCCAGTCCAGCAGGAGCTGCACCCGGTCGTCGGTCGACAGCCCGACGCGGCCCACGTAGTGCCGGTCGCCGTCGACCATGTCGAGCCGGCCGAAGAGGAGCCGCTCCTCCACGCCCCGCAGCGTCGCCGCCTGCTCGGAGTACATCCGGATGAGCGCGTCCCGCTCGACGCGCGCGGCCGGGGTGCCCGCGGTCGGCGTCCGCTCGGCCCGCGCGAGCTGTCCCGTCACCTCGGCCCGGCGCCGGTCCAGCTGCGCGTAGACCGCGTCCAGGTGCTCCTGCTCGGCCGCCGTCTCGCGGGCGACCAGGGCGGCCGGGCCCGGCTCGTCCTGCCGCTCCGCGGGCGCGGGGCCAGTCTGTACGCCGTTCACGGAGCTCCTGTCGTCGTGGTCCGGGCGTCGCCGCCGACCCACATTGGTACCGGTTCCGGCCCCGAACCGCCTCCGCGCGGCCCCGGGCACCGGCGTGTCCAACGTCGAGGGAGCGCGCCGTCATCCGGGCGGGGCCGTGCGGACGCGGCGGGCTATCCGCGCAGCCGGCGCAGCTCGCGTGCCGCCTCCAGCCGCGACCGCAGCCGGTCGAGGAGGCCGTCGTCGTCCCGGGCCGTGTCGACCCCGCGCAGCGCGACGTCCATGTGCCGGCTCATCGGCCGCCCCATCCCGACGTCCAGGCCGTCGTAGTAGCGGGTCACCAGCCCGCAGCGGCGGCAGCGCCAGCGCAGCGTGACCGGCCGGGGGGGTACGCGGGCGAGCTCGTGCGCGCAGCGGCCGCCGCCGCCCGTGTCGGCGCTTCCCCCAGGCCACCCCTCCACGTCACTCAGCGTAGGCGGATCGACAAGATGCGGCTCGGCCGTACCCTTGTGCCTCGTGGCAGGCCCCGACTTCTCCGAACAGCTCAAGTCCATCGACGCGACGATGAACAGCGTCGAGGCGGTCCTGGACCTCCCGGCCCTGCGTCAGCAGGCGTCCGAGCTCGAGGAGCAGTCTGCGGCGCCGGACCTGTGGAACGACCCCGACGCCGCCCAGAAGGTGACGAGCAAGCTCGCCCACCTGCAGGGCAACCTGCGCAAGGTCGACGAGATCCGCCGCCGCATCGACGACCTCGCCATCATGTGGGAGCTCGCCGAGGCCGAGGACGACGCCGACACCCGCGCGGAGTCCGAGGCCGAGCTGGAGAAGCTGAAGAAGGACGTCGAGGCGCTCGAGGTCACGACCCTGCTCAACGGCGAGTACGACCCGCGCGAGGCCCTGGTCACGGTCCGGGCCGAGGCCGGCGGCGTCGACGCGGCCGACTTCGCCGAGATGCTGATGCGGATGTACCTGCGCTGGGCCGAGCGCCACGGCTACAAGACCGAGGTCTACGACACCTCGTACGCCGAGGAGGCCGGCATCAAGTCGGCGACCTTCAAGGTCGACGCCCCGTACGCCTACGGCACGCTCAGCGTGGAGCAAGGGACGCACCGGCTGGTCCGGATCTCCCCCTTCGACAACCAGGGCCGCCGCCAGACCTCGTTCGCCGGCGTCGAGGTGCTGCCCGTCGTCGAGTCCGACGACCACGTCGACATCCCCGAGGACGAGATCCGGGTCGACGTCTTCCGCTCGTCGGGGCCCGGGGGCCAGGGCGTCAACACCACCGACTCCGCGGTCCGCATCACCCACCTGCCGACCAACATCGTCGTGTCGTGCCAGAACGAGCGGTCCCAGATCCAGAACCGCGCCTCCGCCATGGCGGTCCTGGCCTCCAAGCTGCTCGAGCGGCGCCGGCAGGAGGAGAAGGCCCAGATGGACGCCCTCAAGGGCGACAGCTCCGGCAGCTGGGGCAACCAGATGCGGTCCTACGTGCTGCACCCGTACCAGATGGTCAAGGACCTGCGGACCGAGCACGAGGTCGGCAACCCGCAGGCCGTGCTCGACGGCGATATCGACGACTTCATCGAAGCCGGCATCCGCTGGCGCAAGTCGGGGGTCTGAGGCCTCACCCCGCTCGCTCGGGGCCGGGGCGCTCGCTGATCACGGGCAGGTCAGTGGCGACACGCCGGTCTGCTCGCTGAGCTGCCCATGATCACCGTGGGGTGAGCGTCAGGCCAGGGCGAGCAGGGCCACCCACACCACGAGCAGCACGGCCGCGATGCCCAGGAGCAGGGCGGACGACGGCCCGCTCGGCGGCTCGGGGCGCCAGCGGCGGCAGGTCGGGCAGTTGCCCTCGTCCACCGGCGAGTTGCACGCGGCACACACGGGGCGCGGGCTGCGCCGGTCGTAGGCGGTGACCACTGGGCCCCTCTCCGCGGAAGTCGTCCCGTCCAGTATTGCTCGGCCGGCACAACGCGCGGCTAAAGCCCAGCGTGCCCGGCATCGGCAGGCGACGCACCTAGACTCTGGAGTTGTTACACAACCGCCCCTCGAGTGACTGGCTGCTGAGTGATCCGATTCGACTCCGTCACGCACGCCTACTCCAAGACCGCGCGTCCGGCCCTGGCCGACGTCGACGTAGAGATCGCCAAGGGCGAGTTCGTCTTCCTCGTCGGGCCGTCGGGATCGGGCAAGTCGACGTTCCTGCGGCTCTGCTTCAAGGAGGAGACGCCGACGAAGGGCTCGGTCTTCGTGGCCGGGCGCGACGTCGGGCGGCTCTCGTCGTGGAAGGTGCCGGCGCTGCGCCGCCAGATCGGGGTCGTCTTCCAGGACTTCCGGCTGCTGCCGAACAAGACCGTCCGGCAGAACGTCGCGTTCGCGCTCGAGGTCATCGGCAAGCCCCGCGGGACGGTCAAGAAGGTCGTGCCGGAGGTGCTCGAGCTGGTGGGGCTGGCCGGCAAGGAGGACCGCATGCCGGACGAGCTGTCCGGCGGCGAGCAGCAGCGGGTCGCCATCGCCCGCGCGTTCGTCAACCGGCCCGCGATCCTGCTCGCGGACGAGCCGACCGGGAACCTCGACCCGACGACGAGCGTCGGCATCATGCGGCTGCTCGACCGGATCAACCGCACCGGCACCACGATCGTGATGGCGACGCACGACGACGACGTCGTCGACCAGATGCGCAAGCGGGTCGTGGAGCTGGACGCCGGCCGGGTCGTACGCGACCAGTCCCGTGGCGTCTACGGCTACACCCGCTGACCCGTCGCCGCCGCCAACGCACCGCTCCACCCCGCACTGCTCCGAGGAAGGGCCCATCCGTGCGCGCACGCGTGATCGCAGCCGACGTGGCCATCGGCCTGCGGCGCAACCTGACCATGACCCTCGCGGTGGTCATCACGACGTGGGTGGCGCTCGGGTTCTTCGCCGCCGGCCTGCTCTTCAGCCACCAGGTCGACACCATGAAGGGCGAGTGGTACGACAAGATCGAGGTCTCGATCTACCTGTGCACCGCCGAGGAGTCGGCCTCGCCCGGCTGTGCGGGCGGTGAGACCACCGAGGCCCAGCGCAACGAGCTGCGCGCGCAGCTCGAGCGGATGCCCGAGGTGGAGCGGGTCTACTACGAGTCCAAGGCCCAGGCGTACGCCAACTTCAAGGACATGTTCGAGGGCCAGCCGATCGCCGAGAACGTCGGGGAGAACGCCATCCCCGACTCCTTCCGGGTCAAGCTGGTCGACCCCACGCAGTACGAGGTCATCGCCACGCGTTTCTTCGGCGAGCCCGGCGTCGACACCGTCGAGGACAGCCGCGAGTACCTCGACAAGTTCTTCGCGATCGTGAGCCGGCTGCAGATCGGGGCCTACATCGTGGCCGGCGTGACGCTGGTCGCCGCGATGCTGCTGATCTCCAACACCATCCGCGTCATGGCGTTCAGCCGGCGCCGCGAGACCGGGATCATGCGCCTGGTCGGGGCGTCCCGGTTCTACATCCAGCTGCCGTTCCTCATCGAGGGGGCGCTGGCCGGGCTCCTCGGCGCCGGGCTGACCGTGGCGAGCATGGTGGCGTTCGAGAAGTTCATCATCATCGACCAGGCCCGGCAGCAGCTGCGTGCCTTCCCGTTCATCGGGTGGAGCGACATCTGGGCGACGGTCCCCTGGGTCCTCGGCCTCGGCCTGGTCCTCGCGTCGCTGGCCTCGCTGCTCACGCTCCGCCGCTACCTGCGGGTCTGACCGCTCGGCGCCGCGGGGGGCGGCGTCGCAGGCCCGTCGCGACCGTTGTGACTGCTGAGACTGTTGTGAACTGCGGCGCGCCTACCGCAGCCCGGGCGCAGCCGTTGCTATCAAGGTTCCGCCTCTGCCCCCGGACAGACCCGGAGTCCTTCGCGTGCGCCTGCGTCCAGCCCTGCTCGCTGTGCTGCTGGCGGCTGTATCCGTCGGGTCCCTGCCCATCGCCAGCGCCGACGACAAGGACCGCAAGCGCGAGGTCGACGCGTCGATCGACGCGCTGCACCAGGACCTCGCCGACACCGACCGCGAGCTCGCCGCGGCCGTGATCTCGCTGCGCACGGCCGAGGCCAAGCTCGGCACCGCGCGCAAGCGGGTCGAGGCGGCCCAGACGGCGCTCGACCAGGCCCGGCGGCGCGACCAGGCCATCGCGGCCAAGCTCGCCCTGGCCCAGGACGAGGAGGCCCACGCCGAGCAGGAGCTGCAGGGCGTGCAGGCCGAGCTCGAGGAGGGCCGCACGACCGTCAACAGCATCGCCCGGCAGGCGTACAAGAGCGGGCAGCTCAGCACCCTCTCGGTCGTCATGGGCTCCGAGTCGCCCGCGGACTTCACCGACCGGCTCGTCCTCATGCAGGACGCCCTGCGCAGCCAGGGCCAGGCGCTGCAGCAGCTGGCGGCCACCCGGGCGGACATCCGCTCCCGGCAGGTGACGCTGCAGGAGAAGCGCCAGCTGATCGCCGACCTCAAGGCCGAGTCCGAGGCCAACGTCAAGGCGAAGGCCGCGGCGGAGGCGGAGGCCGAGTCCGCCCAGCGCGAGGTCGAGCAGCTGGTCGCCTCGGCGGCCGCGGCGAAGGCCGCGGTGGAGGCGCAGAAGGCCTCCGAGGAGAAGCGGCTGGCGCAGATGCGGCGCGAGTCGGCCCAGCTGGGCGCGCTGATCCGGCAGAAGGCAGAGGAAGCGCGCCGGGCGGCCGCGGCGGCCGCGGCGGCGGCCCGCGAGCGCGAGAGCCGGGCGAGCAGCGCCGGCTCCGGCAGCAGCTCCTCCGGCGGCAGCACGTCCTCCGGCGGCGGCAGCAGCAGCTCCTCCAGCGGCGGCAGCGGGCTCTCGCACCCGGTCAGCGGGCCGATCACCTCGGCGTACGGGATGCGGGTCCACCCGGTGACCGGCGTCTACAAGCTGCACGACGGCACCGACTTCGGCGCGGCCTGCGGCACCCCGATCCACGCGGCCGCCGACGGGACCGTGATCTGGGCGCAGGGCCTCACCGGCTACGGCAACCAGCTCGCGATCGACCACGGGACGGTGAACGGCGTCGCGCTCTCGACGTCGTACAGCCACCAGGAGCGGTTCGCCGTCTCGGCCGGCCAGCACGTCACGCGCGGCCAGGTCATCGGCTACGTCGGGTCGACCGGCTACTCGACCGGCTGCCACCTGCACTTCATGGTCTACGTCAACGGCGCCGTGACGAACCCGATGGGCTGGCTCTAGCGCCGCACGACGCGCCGGAGCCGCTCCGGCTCCGTAGACTTCTGTCACATGCGGTCTCTGCGCCGGGTGGCAGGGGTCGGCGGCATCGTCGCCGGGCTGCTCATCGCGTACGCCGCGGGCGTGCTCACCGGGGTCCTGGCCGACGGCGACGGCCCGCCGCGCTCGGCCGCCACCGCGGCCGGGGCAGGCCCGATCGAGGCCGCCGCCGAGCGGATCGCGACGGGCGCAGCGCGCAGCGTCGACCGGGCCACGCTCGAGCAGGCCGCGATCTCCGGGATGCTGACGGCGCTGGGCGACCGCTGGGCCAGCTACTACCCGCCCAGCGAGTACGCGTCGTACGCCGACGCGCTCGAGGGGCGCTACACCGGGGTCGGGCTCTGGCTGCGCGCCGAGGAGAGCGGCAGCGGCACCCCGGCCGACGACAGCGACCCCGCCGCCCGGGTGGTCGTGGGCAGCGTGACGCCCGGGTCGCCCGCGGCACGGGCGCGGGTGGCGGTGGGCGACGTCCTGCTCGGCATCGACGGGCAGCGGCCGGGCTCCGTCGCGCGGGCCGCGACGCTGTTGCGCGGGCGCGACGGCACCTCCGTGCGCCTCGAGCTGTCCGGTGAGCGGACCGGCCGGCGCACGCTCGACCTGGTCCGGACGACGTTCGAGACCCGCGACGTGGCCGTGCGCCCGCTGGACGCCGCGACCCGCATCGTCAGCGTGGGCGCGTTCACCCGCGGCGTGGGGCGCGAGGTCCGCGACCAGCTGGCCAAGGCCCGGCAGGCGCGCGACGCCCTCGTGCTCGACCTGCGCGGCAACCCCGGCGGGCTGCTCGACGAGGCGGTCGAGGTGGCCTCGGCGTTCCTCGACGGTGGGACGGTGGTGAGCTACGAGCGGCGCGGGGAGCAGCCGCGCCGGCTCGACGCCGTCGGTGAGGGCGACACGGCCACGCCCCTCGTGGTGCTCGTCGACGCGGGCACGGCGAGCGCGGCCGAGGTGGTGGCCGCCGCGCTGCAGGACCGCGGCCGCGCGGTGGTCGTGGGGGCCCGGACCTACGGCAAGGGCTCGGTCCAGGAGGGCACCGAGCTGCCTGACGGGTCGGCGCTGGAGCTGACGGTCGGGCACTACCGGACGCCGAGCGGGCGCGACATCGACGGCACCGGGGTCGCCCCCGACATCGCGGTGGCGGCCCGGCAGGCGCCGTCCGTGGCCGAGCGGCGCGCCGTCGAGGTGCTGCGCGGGCTGCGCGCGGCGCGTACGCCCCCGGCTGTGCCGACGCCCACGCGCGCCGCGCGCTAGCCTCGACCCCCTGATGGTCAAGGAACAGGGGCGCAAGAACATCGCCCAGAACCGCAAGGCGCGTCACGACTACGCGATCGAGGACACCTACGAGGCCGGCATCGTGCTCACCGGCACCGAGGTGAAGTCGCTCCGCCAGGGCCGCGCCTCGCTGGTCGACGGGTTCGCCGAGGTACGCGACGGCGAGGTGTGGATGCTCAACGTCCACATCCCGGAGTACACCGAGGGGACGTGGAACAACCACACCCCGCGGCGGCCGCGCAAGCTGCTGCTGCACAAGCTCGAGATCCTCAAGCTGATCGGCAAGACCAAGGAGACCGGCTACACGCTGGTCCCGCTGTCGCTGTACTTCAAGGACGGTCGGGCCAAGGTCGAGCTGGCGCTCGCGCGCGGCAAGCGGGAGTACGACAAGCGGCAGACCCTGATGGAGAAGCAGGCCAAGCGCGAGGCGGACCGCGCGATGTCCGCCGCCCGGCGGCGCAACCGCGGCGCCTGAGGCGTAGCCCTGCCCCGGCGCGGGGATTGCCCGAGCCGTGAGAGCCATCGCGTACGACCGCTTCGGCGGCCCCGAGGTCCTGCAGCTCGTCGACCTGCCCACGCCGCCGGTCGGCCCCGACGCCGTGCTCGTGCGGGCGCGAGCGTCGAGCGTCAACCCGGTCGACTGGAAGGTGCGGCAGGGCTATCTGCAGGCGTTCTTCCCGCACAACTTCCCGATCGTGCCCGGCTGGGACGTCTCCGGCGTCGTCGAGCAGGTCGGCCCCGCGGTGACGGAGTTCGCGCCGGGCGACGAGGTCGTCGGCTACGTCCGCCGCGACGACGTGCAGTGGGGCACGTTCGCCGAGCTCGTCCCGGCCCCGGTCCGCACGCTGGCGAAGGCCCCGACCGGCGGCACGGGCCTCGTCGAGGCCGCCGGGCTGCCCCTGGCGGGGCTCACCGCGCTGCAGGCGCTGCGCGCGGCCGGCGTCGGCGAGGGCGACACCGTGCTGGTCCACGCGGCCGCCGGTGGTGTCGGCACGTTCGCGGTGCAGCTCGCGCACGTCCTGGGCGCCCGCGTGCTCGGCACCGCGGGGGAGTCCAGCGCGCAGCTGGTCCGCGACCTGGGCGGCGAGCCGCTGGCGTACGGGGAGGGGCTGGCCGACCGGGTGCGCGACCTCGCCGGCGGCCCGGTCGACGTCGCCCTCGACTTCGTCGGCGGCGACGCGCTGGTGGTCTCGCCGCAGCTGGTGAAGGACCCGGGCCGGGTGGTCAGCGTGATCGACCCGACGGTGAAGGAGCAGGGCGGCCGGTACGTCTTCGTCCGCCCGTCGGCGTCCGACCTGACCGAGCTGGTCGGCCATCTCGAGGCCGGGACGCTGCGCGTGGTGGTGGACGGGACGTTCCCGCTGGAGCGGGCAGCGGACGCGCACCGGCGCAGCGAGGAGGGGCACGTCCACGGCAAGCTTCTCGTGACGATCTGACAACGACCGAGGCTCTCTCCGTGACGGCCCGTCTTGTCAGAATTCGCCCCACACGGTAGGCACTTGCGCATCGTGTCCGCCGGGCCGCCGGCCCCTTCCGCGGCGCACGGGTCCCTCGCGGGGGTCGCATGCGCGTGTCCAGAGCCCGGACGTCCCGGGCCACCGTCTGCCTCGGGGGCGTGGCGGCGGCCGCCGTCCTCGGGCTGCCGGCGGCGTCGCCGTCGGCAGCCGCTCCCGCCGCCGCCGTCGACGTACCGGCCGGGACCGACGTCCGGGAGGTGTCGCCCAGCGCCAAGCTGCCGGTCTACGACGCGGCGGGGCGCAGGATCGCCGACAGCGCGTCCGGCCTGGCGGCAGCCGGCGCAGGGCTGCGGGCCCAGCGCCGCGCGGCCGCCGCGGACGACACCCCGCTCGGCACGGTCCGCAGCTGGGTCGCCCTCGACGACTACAAGGGGAGCTACTACCTCAAGCAGTTCGAGCTGCGCGGGGTCGGCGAGCACATCGAGGTGTGGGTCGCCATGGGGACGCAGCCGGCCACCGACCCCTCCACGGGCACGCAGTTCCTGCCGGGCGACTGCCGCAACAACCGCACCGAGATCGGGCAGGAGCAGGTCGACTACCTCATCGACCAGTTCGACAACACGATCTACCCGCTCGAGTCCGAGGTCTTCAGCGTCCCGCAGGAGCGCGACGGCTCCGCCAGCGCGATCGGCGACACCAGCGGCGGCGGCGACAACATCGTCACGCTCATCGACAACGTGCGTGACGAGCACTTCTACGACGTCGACAACAGCCGCGCGCTCACGCAGATCGCCGGCTTCTTCTCCCCGGCGATCAACGCGCTCACCGACCGCAACGTCATGACGATCGACGCCTTCGACTGGGCGCACCGCACCGGGCCCAACCCGCCCAACGAGCCGGTGCCGGGAGACAACTGCGCGAGCGCACCGGCCCGGCCGAACCTGTACGAAGGCGTCTTCGCCCATGAGTACCAGCACCTGCTCATGGGCTACACCGACCCCGACGAGGCCAGCTGGGTCAACGAGGGGCTCTCGGACGTCGCCGGCTGGCTGACCGGCTACTTCCGGCCGGAGGTCCCGGTCACCGACATCGCCCTGGAGAACCACACCCAGTGCTTCCTCGGCCGGCTCGGCACGGCGACCCCGGCCAACCCCAACCCCAGAGCCGAGTGCGGCCCGGAGAACAGCTTGACGCTCTGGGGCGACCAGGGCGAGGACGAGACGCTCGCCGACTACGGCGCCGCGTTCTCCTTCTTCCAGATGGTGCACGACCGCTACGGCGTGGACGCGATCAGCCGGTTGCACAATGACGAGGACAACGGCTTCGCGAGCCTGCAGAGCATGCTGGCGGCCGAGGGTCGGGCTGCCACCCCCGCCGACCTCGTGCACGAGTGGGCAGCCCTCAACGCGCTGGACGGCGTGCTCGACCGCTCGCCCACGGCGTACGCCTCGCTGAAGCGCCGCTATTCGGCCCCGTCGCTGGACTCCACCGTCAACTGGGACGAGAACGACGCCTACGACACCCCAGGGGCGCCGCCCAACGGCGCCGACTACGTGCGGCTGCGGGACGCGACGGGTGCCCACCTGCGTGCATCGGACGTGCAGTCGATCGACTTCGACGGCGGCACCACGCTCGACCCGGTGCCCGTGCGGTGGACGGTGGACGCCGACCCGCCGGAGCGACCGGGCGACCCGGCGCTGTGGAGCGGCAACGGCAACAACCTGGACGCGGCGATCATCCGGTCGGTGGCGGTCCCGGCCGGCAGCCCGACGTTGAGCTTCTCGACCACGTGGAGCACCGAGCCCGGCTACGACTCCGGCTTCGTGCAGGTCTCGACGGACGGCGCGCGGACCTGGGCCAGCCTCGGCAACGCCGACACGGTGGACGAGCTGGACCCCGCGGCGGACAGCAGGCTGCGTGAGAGCCTCCCGGGCTTCAACGGCGAGGGCGGCTGGACGACCGAGACGTTCGACCTGTCGGCGTACGCCGGGCAGACCGTGCTGCTGTCGTTCCGCTACATCTCCGACGCCAACACCAACGGCGAGGGCTGGTGGGTCGACGACGTCTCCGTGGGCGGGACGCTCGTCAGCGACGGGTCGACCACTGCGGGCTGGTCCTCGCAGACCGAGCTCGTGCCCGTTGCGGTCTCAGGATTCACGGTTCAGGTGATCGGCTACGCCTCGGACGGGAGCAAGGTCGACCTGGTGGAGGTCGGGCTCGACGACGAGCTCGACGGCACGCTGCGGGGCGGGAAGGCCCGCTCCCTGTTCGGCCCGTCGGTCGACACCATCGCCGCGATCGTGACCTACGACGAGCCGACCGAGCAGGTGACGGCTTATGCGCCGTACGAGCTGCGGGTCAACGGGGTGCTGCAGCCGGGCGGCTGACGCCCCAGCGCGCGCCCGCTCCGTCCGCGCTCAGCGGGCGGAGAGGGCGTTGCGCAGGACGACCGTGCTGCCGGGGACGACGACGGTGTAGCCGGTGCCGGCCTTCGGGGCCTTGAGCAGGAAGCGCCCCTTCGCGTCGGTGCGGCTGGTCGCGACCCTCTTGCTCGCCTTGACCAGCGAGACGACCGTGCCGCGCTTGGCCGGGCTGACCGTGCCGCTGACCCGCAGCCCCTTCGCCTGGACCGTGACCTTGGGCGCGACCCGGACCGTCACGGCCGAGCTGGACAGGGCGTCGAGCCCGCTGCCGCCGGCGAAGACGAGCCGGTAGGTCGTGGTCGCCCTGGGCAGCTGGGAGAAGGACACCGTGCCGAGACTGCTGGTGTACGCGGTGGCCACCCGGCCCCACGCGGAGCCGGTGCGGCGCTGCAGGTCGACGCGCAGGCCCGGGACGCCGGCCTGGCCGGACGCGAGCGTGCCCTGGACCACGGCCTGCTTACCGGCCACGATGCTGGCCTCCCGGGCGTTGGCCGACAGCGTGGCCGTGGTGGCCGGCGCAGGGGCGGTGCCCGGCGCGGGCGTGGCCGGCGCCGCCGACGTCGCCCCGGCGGTCACGACGAGCTGCGCGGTACGGCCGTCCTCCTGGCGCAGCGTGGCCCGCACGGTGCCGCCCTGCCTGCAGGCGGCGCCGACGCTGGCGGCCTTCGGGGACGTGGAGACCGTCCGGGCGGAGGACACCTGGCAGCCGCTGCCGGCCCACGAGATCGACCAGCCCTGGCCGGACAGGACCTGCGGCTTCACGCTGACGGTCGTGCCGTCGTACGTGCCGCTGACCAGCGCCGGCGCCGGCGGGTCGTAGAGGAACGAGCTGTTGGCGGCGTTCCAGTTCTGCGCGAGAGCTGAACCCGGCTTCGGGTTCACGTTGAAGTAGTCGTCGCCGTTGCAGTCGAGCAGCTTCTCGTGCGTCGTCGGGCACGACTGCGTCATCCGCACGCCGTCGCCGTCCGGGTAGCACATGACGTCCGACTCGTCGGTGCAGTGCCCGGCCGCGGACTTGTGCGGGGCGAAGGAGAGCACGGCGCCGAGCGTGTGGGTCAGCTCGTGCGCCTCGACGCTGTGGTCGCTGGCAGCCCAGCAGGGGGCGTCGACCCGGGCGTACTGCGGGAAGCGGCCGTTGTTGGCGTTGCTCGACAGCGGGGTGTTGTCGGCGTAGACGTTCGCCACACCGCAGAGGACGGCGGCGTCGGTGTAGAGCAGGTACTTGCGGTCCGGGCGGTTGTGGCCCATCGCCTTGAGCGCGCTCGTCAGGGCCGGGAAGCTGTCGTCGTCCTTGGCGCCGACGACGACGTGCTCGAGCACGAGCTCGCACGAGGTGTCGTGCACCCAGCGGACCTGCCGGCGGCCGCCGTTCTCCATGGCGCTCGCCAGCATGACCGAGTCGACCTCGGAGGAGTACGAGCGGAGCAGGCCGGAGACCTGGGAGAACCGGTCCGGGCGGTCGGCGGCGACGACGTACATGACCTGCACGCGGTTGCCGGACCGGCCGTCGTCGGAGCAGCCGATGCCGGCGCGGCCCGAGCTCACGCTGTCGTTCGCGGCCACGGCGGCCGCCCGCTGGACCAGCGTCTCGGTCGGGACCTCGTCATCGACGTCGATGCCCTCGGGGGCCTCGTCGCCCTCGTAGCCCTCGGCGTTCAGGCCGTGGGCGTTCACGCTGACCGCCGCCTCCGTGCGCGCCTTGAGCGCCGCGAGGGAGGAGTCGGCGGAGGCCGTGGAGCCGAAGCTGGAGGTCAGCCCCGTGACCCCGGCCGCCAGGGCCAGGACTCCGGCGGCCGCGGTGACGGCGGCGGAGGCGGCGCGGCGGGTGGCAGTCACGGGAAGCCCTTTCACGGTCGGCGGAGGTGCGGGGGAGAGGCACCGTCGTGATGAGGGCATCGGGGGTCGCTCGGCGCGCGTGTATCCGCCGTCCCGGTGATGTGCACCTGGGCAATCACCCGGGCGGCCTAGCAACCCGGCGGCTGGGCATCAGTGGGACGGGGGCCGGCGGGCACGGCCCGCGACGGCCGGGCGTTCAGTCCCGGTGTGGGCCCGATGGGAGGTCGGAGTGCTTTCGCGTAGTTCTCGTCCTCGGCGCGCCGGGCGCCGGACGCTGGCGCTCCTGCTGGCGCCGCTGGCCGCGCTGCCCGCGGTGGCGCTGCCGGCGGTGGGGCCGGCCGCACCCGCCTCCGCGGTGACCTACGGCACAACGGTCCGCTCCCCGGTCAAGACGGCGCCGTGGGCGCTCAGCCTGTGGCGCGGCGCCCGCTCGACCGGCCCGGTCCGGTTCCTCTGCACCGCGACGGCGGTCGCCCCGCAGGTCGTCGTGACCGCGGCCCACTGCGTGCAGCAGAAGGGCTTCTTCTACGTGGAGGTCGGGGCGGGGCGGCTCGGCGCGGGCAAGCGCGTGCCGGTCGAGGCGGTCACCGACCACCCCCGCTACCGTTCCGAGCGCTTCCGCTACGACATCGCCGTGCTGCGCCCGCTGCTGCCGCTGGCCCTTCCGTCGTACGCCACCGCCGGCACGGCCTCCCTCGCCCGCAGCGTCAAGGCGGGGCGCCAGCCCTCGCTCGGGCTGTACGGCTGGGGGCTGGACGAGCGCGAGCGCCTCGGTCGGCTACGGTCGGCGACCCTGCGCACCGCCCCCGACACGGTCGTCGACGCCTTCGGCCGGGCCTTCGACGAGCGCTCGATGATCGCCGCCGGTCGCCCGCTGCCGTCCGGCAGGTACGCCGGGGGCTGCAACGGCGACAGCGGCGGCCCCCTCGTGGTGGGGCAGGGGGGCACGCGCTACCTCGTCGGCGTCACGTCCTTCGGGGCGGAGGGCTGCGACCAGGACCTGCCGACCGTCTTCACCAGCGTCGGCGACTACGCCCACTGGCTCTCGACGGCGTCGAGCGCGCTGCCTCGGCAGGCGCGGACCGCGAACCGCGCCCTTCCCGTCCCCACCACGAAGCCCACCGTGCGCGGCGACGCGGTCGTGGGCGGCACGGTCACGTGCGACCCGGGGGTCTGGACGGCCAACGCCACGCGCGTCACCGCCACCTGGTTCCGCGGGCAGGCCCGGCTCGAGGCCGGAGCCTCCCACCAGGTGGTGCCGCAGGACGCGGGGGCCACGCTGCGCTGCGTGGTCCGGGCGACGTCGCAGGCGGGGGCGGCCACCCGGGTCGCACGGGTGTCGGTGCCGCCGGCGGCGGCGCGCCCGGCCTGAGCCGACGACCGCGGGCGCGCGTACTCGTTGGCGACAGCGGGAAGCAGACGGCTAGACTGGGTGTTGCACCACATGCCCGGGGCTCGCCCCGGGCGGTGCCTTGAAAATTGCACAGGGGGTGATTGGTCTCGACTTCGGATGTCGAGCCAGGGGAAGCGGGTCGAGGATCCTGGGATGATCTCGTTAACCATGCCCAGGAACCAATAGGTGCCAATTCTCAGCGCACCGTTGCTCTCGCTGCCTGACGTAGCGTAGAGCGACTGCAAGCCCGGGGGTGCTCCCGCTCCGGTCGCTTGCATCAGCTAGGGGGCTTCACCGTCGCACTCGGTCACGGGGTGCGGCGGGACATCAAACAGTGACTGGGCCCGTCGACAGGTCTGCTCATGGAGCGGTCGGGGCCGAGAAACTCGCCTCATGAGATGCACCCGGAGAAGCCCTGGTTCCACGACGAAGGACGCGGGTTCGATTCCCGCCACCTCCACCCTGCCGGCCGACCCATGCGCCGGCCGCTACGAGAACCGCCTCGGGCCGGCTTCGCCGGGTTCCCGGGGCGGTTTCTCGCGTCCGTGGCGCGTCCGTGCTGCGTCCGTTGCCGGGCAGCAGGCAGCCGGGCGGAAACGCCGGTGCGCGTGCGGGCGCGCTCTGCCTAAGGTGCTCGCGATTCCTGCACGCGAGAACGGATGTCGACATGGCCGAGCTGCGCCCGATGACCCTCGACGACGCCGAGGCCGCGTTCGCGGTCGTGGACGCGGCCGACCAGGCGGCGCCACGGCTGCCGGGCGACGACTACCAGCCGCCGTCGGACGACATCCGGTCCCTCATGCTGCAGGGCAGCGCGCGATTCGTGGAGCGGGACCCGGACGGGGCATGGGTCGCCGAGCGCGACGGGCAGGTCGTGGGCATCGCCGAGGCCGTCCGCCGCGGGCCGTTCTGGGGCCTGTCGATGCTCTTCCTGCACCCGAGCGCCCAGGGCCAGGGGATCGGCCGCCGGCTGCTGGAGCAGGCGCTGGCGTACGCCGAGGGTGCCGAGCTGCGCATGATCATGGCCTCCACGGACCCGCGGGCGCTGCGCAGGTACTACCTGGCCGGCCACGAGATCCACCCCGCCGTCACCGCGAGCGGGGCCGTCGACCGCGCCGCGATCCCGGTGGGCCTGCCGGGGCGGCCGGGGGACCAGGGCGACCTGGCGCTCGTCGAGCGGGTGGACGCCGGGCTGCGCGGGTCGCGGGCCGAGGACGTCGAGTTCCTGCTCCGCACGGGGGCCCGGCTGGAGGTCGTCGACGGGACGGACGGCTCCGGCTACGTCGTCTCGCGCAGCGGCAGGATCAACCTGCTCGGCGCGACGGACGAGCGCACCGCCTCCGTCCTGCTGTGGCGCGCGCTGGCCGGGATCGAGGGCAAGGCGCACGTCTCCTGCCTCACCGCGCAGCAGGGCTGGGCCGTCCGGGTCGCGCTCGCGGCTCGGCTAACGGTCGCCCCGACCGGGCCGCTCTTCGTCTCCGGCATCGAGCGCCCGCCCGGCCCCTGGATCCCCAACGGCTGGTACTTCTGACCCGCCGCACCAGTCCGCTCGGCGACAGCAAGCCCGCACGGACTGTGGCTACGGTCACCCGGCCTCCGCCGGCAGCCGGGACGTATCCGGCGCACCCCCTTGTTGAATCATGCGTGACCCGTTCCTGGCAGCCCAAGCGCGTGCTGGTGACCAAGTCGGCGGCCGAGCTGCCGCACGGACGGCAGATCGTCGAGCGATGCACGGCGGCCGGGGTCGAGGACGTCCAGCTGCTGCGCAGCGACCGGCTGCCCAGCCTCAGCGGCGCGGACGAGCGGGCGACCTACGCGCTGGCCAAGTCGACCCTGGCCGTCGTCGTGGCGCCGCCGTCGAAGCGCAAGCTGCAGCCGATCCCCCCGAGCGCCGACTGGCGGGTGGACCTGGCCGAGGGGTGCCCCGCCCACTGCCAGTACTGCTACCTCGCCGGCTCGCTCGGCGGCCCCCCGATCACCCGGGCCTACGCCAACCTCGACGAGATCCTCGGGGCCGTCCCGCAGCACGTCGGCGCGGGTGGCGTCACCAGCGGCACCGACGCGCGCGGCCACGAGGGCACGACCTTCGAGGCCTCCTGCTACACCGACCCGCTCGGGATCGAGCACCTGACGGGCTCCCTGTCGAGCGCGATCACCCGCTTCGGCACCGCGGACCTCGGCGGCCCGGTGCAGTTGCGCTTCACCACGAAGTTCGCCGACGTCGAGCCCCTGCTCGGCCTGCCGCACAACGGGCGCACGCGCGTCCGCTTCTCCGTCAACGCGGCGTCGGTCGAGCGGTTCGAGGGCGGGACGGCGCGCATGGGCGAGCGGCTGGACGCCCTGCGGCGGATGGCGCTCGCCGGCTACCCGGTGGGGCTCACCATCGCGCCGATCATGCCGGTGGAGGGCTGGCGCGAGGAGTACGCCGCGCTGCTCGACGCGGTCGCGGCCGCCACCGCCGGAGTGCCCGGCCTCGACCTGACCGCCGAGCTCATCACCCACCGGTTCACCCCGAAGAGCAAGGACGTGCTGCTCGGGTGGTACCCGCGGACCAAGCTCGAGATGGACGAGGACCTTCGCCGGCAGAAGCGCGGCAAGTTCGGAGCGGTGAAGCACGTCTACCCGGCACCGGTGATGAACGAGCTGCGCACGTGGTTCGAGGAGGCGCTGGACAGCCGGCTGCCCGACGCCCGATTCCTGTACTGGACGTGACCATGACTGCGCTGCTGGACGTACGCCGGATCTACCTCGAGCCCGCCGCCGCCGAGCTGCCCCGCGGGCAGGAGATCCTCGCCCGCTGGCCCGACGCGACCCGGGTCGAGGTCGACTCGCACTGGAACATCCCCGAGCTGCACGGCGACGAGTCGAACGTCGAGCGCTGGGTGCGCATCAAGACCGAGGCGCTCGTGCTGGGGGTCAAGAAATCCCTGGCGGCCCGGCCGAACGGACGGTCCGCGGACTTCATCGCCCCCTCGACGGCCAACGGCTGCGCGATGGCCTGCGCCTACTGCTACGTGCCCCGGCGCAAGGGCTACAGCAACCCGATCACCGTCTTCGCCAACATCGACAAGATCTCGGGCTACCTCGCGCGGCACGTGAAGCGGCAGGGCGCCAAGCCCGAGCCGAACCAGTGCGACCCCGCCGCCTGGGTCTACGACATAGGCGAGAACAGCGACTGCTCCGTCGACGCCACGGTCAGCGACAACGTGCGCGACCTGGTCGAGCTGTTCCGCCTCCTGCCCACCGCGAAGGCGTCGTTCGCCACCAAGCACGTCAACCGCGACCTGCTCGACTGGGACCCGCAGGGCAGAACGCGGGTTCGCTTCTCGCTGATGCCCGACAGGGTCTCCCGACTGGTCGACATCCGCACGACCCGGGTGGCCCAGCGCATCGCGGCGATCGACGACTTCGTCGAGGCGGGCTACGAGGTGCACCTGAACTTCAGCCCCGTCATCGTCCACGACGGCTGGCTGGAGGACTGGGCGGAGCTGCTGGAGCAGGTGGACGCGGGCATCGGCGCCAAGGCCAAGGCGCAGCTCGCCTGCGAGGTCATCCTGCTCACGCACAACCAGGCGCTGCACGAGGTCAACCTGGGCTGGCACCCGAAGGCCGAGCAGGTGCTGTGGCGGCCGGACCTGCAGGAGCCCAAGCGCTCGGAGAGCGGCGGGTGGAACGTGCGCTACCGCACCGGCCAGAAGGGCCGCCACGTCGCCGCGCTCACCGGGCTGATCGCCGAGAAGCTGCCCTACTGCCGGGTGCGCTACGCGTTCTGACCGGGCCCTGCTTGCAGGACGTCCCGGCCATCTGCAACGGTGCGCCGGGAGCGGCGAGGAGGTGCGCGTGCAGGTCGACCTGAACTGCGACGTCGGTGAGGGCTTCGGGGCGTGGGAGCTCGGCGCCGACGACGAGCTGCTCGAGGTGGTCACCAGCGCCAACGTGGCCTGCGGCTTCCACGCCGGCGACCCCTCGTGGATGCGCAGGACCTGCGAGCGCGCGGCCGAGCGCCGCGTCGTCATCGGCGCCCAGGTCGGGTTCCCCGATCTGCAGGGCTTCGGGCGGCGGCACCTGGAGATGACCGAGATCGAGCTCGCCGACGCGGTGCTCTTCCAGATCGGCGCGCTGGACGCGTTCGCCCGCGCCGCCGGGTCCCGCGTCGAGTACGTCAAGCCGCACGGGGCGCTCTACCACGCGGCGGCGCGGCGTCAGGACTACGCGGCCGGCGTGCTGCAGGGCGTCCTCGGGTTCTCGTCGGAGCTGGCCGTCGTCGCCCCGCCCGGCTCGCTGCTCGGCGCGGCCGCCGCCGACGCCGGGCTCGCCGTCGCGGTCGAGGGCTTCGTCGACCGGCGCTACACCGCCGACGGCGGGCTGGCGCCGCGGTCCGAGCCGGGCGCGGTCCTGACCGACGCCGCGGAGATCCGGCGGCAGACGGTGGGTCTGGCGACCGCCGGTCACCGGGGCCCCGACGGGATGACGAGGGTCGCGACCCTGTGCGTGCACAGCGACACGCCCGGCGCGGCCGGCGTCGCGCGCGAGGCCCGACAAGCGCTCGCCGATGCAGGAGTCGAGGTTCGCCCGTTCCTGCCGCGGGCAGGCTGACGCAGGTGCCCGGCCTCCGTCCTTGCGGCGAGACGGGCCTGCTCGTGGAGCTGGCCCACGACGACGACGTGCTGGGGGCGTACTTTGCCCTCGCGAGCTCGGTGCCGCCCGGCGTCACGGACCTCGTCCCGGCGCAGCGCACGGTCCTCGTCACCTTCGACCCCACGCTGACCACCGCCGAGGCGGTGGCGGCCTGGGCCTGGTCGACCCCGCCGCGGGCCGCGGGCGCCGCGCCCGGTCGCACGGTCGAGATCCCGGTGGCGTACGACGGGGAGGACCTCGCCGAGGTGGCGGCCGCCGCGGGGCTGACGGTCGAGGACGTCGTACGGCTCCACTCCGCCACGGAGTTCCGCGCCGCGTTCTGCGGCTTCGCCCCGGGCTTCGCCTACCTGCGCGGCCTTCCCGAGCAACTGCACCTGCCGCGCCGCCCCACCCCGCGGACCCGCGTGCCTGGGGGGGCGGTCGCGATCGCGGGGGAGTACTCCGCCGTCTACCCCGGCCCGTCGCCCGGCGGCTGGCACCTGCTCGGCACGTCGCCCACCCTCATGTGGGACCTGACGCGCCGCCCGCCGGGGCTCGTGCAGCCCGGCGACGCCGTGCGCTTCATGGCCACCGGGTGACCGGGGCCTCCCGGTGATCGAGGTCGTGCGGGCCGACGGGCTCGTCACCCTGCAGGACCGCGGGCGCGTGGGGTACGGGCGGTGGGGGGTGTCCCCGTCCGGCGCCGCCGATCGGGCGAGCCACCTGCTCGGCGCGCGGCTGGTCGGGAACGCCGGTCACACGGCGGCGCTCGAGCTGACCCTGGGCGCGTTGACCCTGCGCGCCGACCGGCGCCACGTCGTCGCCGTCACCGGCGCACCCGCCCCGGTGCTGGCCGACGACGCCCCGGTGCCGATGCTGCGCCCACTGCTGCTCGAGCCGGGGCAGTCGCTCCGGGTGGGGCGGCCCACCGCCGGGCTGCGGACGTACGTCTCGGTCGCCGGCGGCTTCGACGTCCCCGCCGTCCTGGGCTCGCGCTCGACCGACACCCTGTCCGGGATCGGGCCCGCCCGCCCCGGGCCCGGCGACCTGCTGCCGGTCGGGCCGGGCGGTGGCACGCCGGCGTGGGACGTGGACCTCGCCGTCCAGCCTCACCTCGGGCCGGCGGGTGCGCTGGCCCTCACCCCCGGCCCGCGCGCCGACTGGTTCGAGCCGGACGCCCTGCGCGTCCTCACCACGGCCGAGTACGAGGTGTCGCCTGACAGCAACCGGGTGGGGGCCCGCCTGCGCGGCCCGGTGCTCGCCCGGCGCGTCCTGGACGAGCTGCCGCCCGAGGGGCTGGTCCGCGGCGCCGTCCAGGTCCCCGCGAGCGGTGAGCCGCTGGTCTTCCTGGCCGACCACCCCGTCACCGGTGGCTACCCGGTCATCGGGGTCCTCGCCCCACCGGACGTCGACCGGCTCGCGCAGTGCCGGCCCGGGGACAGGACGCGCTTCCGCCTGCCAGCCGGAAGAGCCGACGCACGATTCCGGTGAGCCGCTTCGGTTCCGCGGGATCCTGCAGCGGGCACCGAGGAGGGGTTGGCACGCCCGGCGTCACCCGGGCGACCGGAGAACGAGGGAGGGGCCATGAGCGAGCAGCCTGACCACGAGCTCGAGGAGCTGGAGGAGGACTCGTCGGTGCCGCCGCGGCCCGAGGAGGCCGTCGCGGACGCCGGGCAGGGCCATGCGGGCACCCCCGGCGTACAGCCGGTCGTGCCCGGGGCGCCCGAGGTGGCCGACAACACCCTCGCCTGACCCGGGCGGCGCACTTCGGGGGTTGTCCTCCCGGTCGTAGCGGCACGGGCTACCGCCCCCGCGCTGATCGTCCTATCCTGCTTGGCCTCGGCAGAGGCAGCGTTCTCCCTCGAGGAAGAAGGCAGCGCATGGCCAGGTCGACGACGCGCGGGCAGGCATTCGGGCCGCAGGGCCGGCCGCCGGGCTCCGCCGAGCACTACGCGGCGCTGCGCGACAGCCCGGACTTCCGCGAGCTGCGCGCGCGCTTCCGCCGCTTCGTGTTCCCCATGACCGCGGCCTTCCTGGCGTGGTACCTGCTCTACGTCGTCTGCTCGGCGTGGGCCCGCGACTTCATGGGGAGCAAGCTGGTCGGCGTCGTCAACGTGGCGTTCGTCTTCGGCCTGCTGCAGTTCGTCTCCACCTTCCTCATCGCCTGGCTGTACGCCAGGCACGCACGCAGCACGCTCGACCCGCTCGCGGACCGGGTCGCGCGCGACGCGGACGCGCGGCGTACCGGACGGGGGGAGGCATGATGAGCGACGTGCAGGCGCAGCCCCTGGCCGCGGCCGCGAGCGACGTGACCGGCGGGCAGCGCGGGCTCACGGTCGCGCTCTTCCTCGCGTTCGTGGCGCTCACGCTCTACATCACGCTGCGAGCGAGCAGGCAGACCAAGACGGCAGCGGACTTCTACGCCGGCGGCCGTTCGTTCTCCCCGGTGCAGAACGGGCTGGCCATCGGCGGGGACTACATGTCGGCCGCGTCGTTCCTCGGCATCGCCGGGATCATCGCGCTCTTCGGCTACGACGGCTTCCTCTACTCCATCGGCTTCCTTGTCGCCTGGCTGGTCGCGCTGCTGCTCGTGGCCGAGCTGTTGCGCAACTCCGGCAGATACACCATGGCCGACGTCGTCGCGTTCCGGATGCGGCAGCGGCCGGTGCGCGTCGCAGCGAGCGTGTCGACCATCGTGGTCTCGATCTTCTACCTGCTCGCGCAGATGGTCGGCGCCGGTGCGCTCGTCGCGCTGCTGCTCGGCATCTCCGCCGACAACGACGCCGCCAAGGCACTCACCATCGTGGTCGTCGGCCTGCTGATGATCTTCTACGTCACGGTCGGCGGCATGAAGGGCACGACGTGGGTGCAGATCGTCAAGGCCGTCCTGCTGATGACCGGCACCACGCTCATCACCATCCTCGTCCTCGCGTGGGTCGGGTTCAGCGTCAACGAGCTGCTGGACCGGGCCGCCGAGCGCAGCGGCAAGGGCGAGGCCTTCCTGGAGCCGGGGCTGCGCTACGCCACCGAGGCGAGCGGCCTCACCGGCAAGCTCGACCTGCTGAGCCTGGGGCTCGCCCTCGTGCTCGGCACCGCGGGCCTGCCGCACATCCTGATCCGCTTCTACACCGTCCCGACCGCCCGCGACGCCCGCCGCTCGGTCAACTGGGCCATCGGCATCATCGGGGTCTTCTACCTGATGACCATCGCCCTGGGCTTCGGCGCCGCCGCCTTCGTCGGGAGCTCCGCGATCGCCGAGCAGAACCCGGGCGGCAACACCGCCGCCCCACAGCTCGCGCGCTCGGTGGGGGACCACTTCTTCGGCGACACCGGCGGCACGGTGCTGCTGGCCGTCATCGCCGCGGTCGCGTTCGCCACGATCCTGGCGGTCGTCGCGGGGCTCACCCTCGCCTCGTCGTCGTCCTTCGCCCACGACATCTACGCCAGCGTCCTCAAGGACGGCCAGGCCGGCGAGGGCCAGGAGGTGCGCGTCGCCCGGGTGTCGGCGTTCGTCATCGGCGCCGTCGCGATCGTGCTCAGCATCTTCGCGCAGAACCTCAACGTGGCCTTCCTCGTCGCGCTGGCGTTCGCCGTCGCGGCGTCGGGCAACCTGCCGGCGATCCTCTACAGCCTGTTCTGGAGCCGCTTCAACACCTCCGGCGCCGTCTGGTCGATCTACGGCGGGCTCGTCTCGGCCGTGACCCTGGTGATCTTCAGCCCGGTCGTGTCCGGCAAGGAGACCTCGCTCTTCAAGGACACGGACTTCTCCTGGTTCCCGCTCGACAACCCCGGGATCGTGTCGATCCCGATCGGGTTCCTGTGCGGGTGGCTCGGCACCGTGCTCTCCAAGGAGCGCGACGACGTGAAGTACGCCGAGCTCGAGGTGCGCTCGCTGACCGGGCACGGGGCGGAGGGCGCGGCGTCGCACTGACGGCGGGTGGGCGGACGCCTGCCTCGCGGGCACGTCCGCCTCGCGGGCACGACACGCCTCGCCGACTGCGCTGATCGTGCACGGTGGTCAGTTGTCCACAGGGACGGCTCCCGGCGGCAGTGACGATGAGTGGTGGCGGCATCGAGCTGATCCTGGAACAGGTCGCATGCCAGTGGTCGCAGGAGACTCTGGTAGCAGGCCGTGACCTCGGAGTCCGGGTGCGTGCGGTCGCCCTGTCCAGCAACCCGCAGCGGTCCTCGAACTCCAACCCCAGCCCTGCCGTGCCTCCGGACGGCCCCGACCCGACGGCTACAACAGCCCGGCCCAGGATGGGATGAGTCACCGGACGTGCCTGGTCAGCGGCAAAGGGCGGGGTTGCCGCGAGCTCCACGAGCGGCGCGCCGCTGCCGCAGCCTGCGAGCGGCGCGACCGTGCCCAGCAGCTAGGCACGCCCCGCCAGGACCCGCTTCCGGGCTGCCAGTCCCCGTCAGCCCTCCGCGCCGCACCGGCGCAGCACCAGCACGGTGACGTCGTCCTCGTGCGCCCCGCCGGTGTGCGCGGACGCGAGGGCGCGCCGCAGCAGCGCCGACGCCGTGCACCCGGCGGACCCGTCGAGCGCGCCGACGACGCGGGCCATGCCGACGTCGATGTCCTCGTCCCGGCGCTCGACGAGGCCGTCGGTGAGCATGACGAGCGACTCGCCGGGGGCGAGGGCGACGGTGACCGAGCGGCGGTCGCCGTCCACGACGCCGAAGGGCGTGCCCCCGTCCACGTCGAGCTCCTGCGTGCCGGTCTCCTGCACGAGGAGCGGGCAGAGGTGCCCGGCGCTCGCGATCTGCACGGTGCCCTGCGCCGGGTCGAGCAGCAGGTAGAGCAGGGTGACCAGCTGCGCGACGTCGAGGCTGTCGAAGAAGCTGTCGACTCGCGTGAGGACGGCCGCGGGGTCCGGGTCGGCGATCGCGTACGCCCGGACCACCGTGCGGGTCTGGGCCATCGCCGCCGCGGCCTGCACCCCGCGGCCCATGACGTCGCCCACGACGGCGACGACCCGGCCGTCGGGGAGGGGGAGCACGTCGTAGAAGTCGCCACCGGCCGCCTGCCCGCCCGCCGGGCTGTAGTGGGCGCTGATGTCCCACCCGGGAACGGTGTCGACGCCGGCCGGCAGCAGCGCGCGCTGCAGCTCGAGCGCGGCCTCGCGCTCGGCCGCGTAGAGCTCGGTGCGCTGGAGCGTCTGGGCCGTCTGCGCGGCCAGCGCGAGCACGAAGCTGCGCTCGTCGTCGTCGAACAGCCGCCGGCTCTGGAAGCTGAAGCGCAGCGCGCCGAGCGTGCGCTCGCCGACGGTCAGCGGGACCGCGCACATGGAGACGGTCGCGGCCTCCAGGCCACGCAGGGCGGGGAAGCGCCGGTCGCGCTCGTCGCGCGACTCCAGCCACACGGCCTCCCCGGTCCGCAGCGCGGTGGCGGCCGGCAGCGGGGCGTCGAGGCGCTCCTCGCGCAGCGCGTCGACCAGCTGCTCGCCGTAGCCGACGACGCCGGGGACGGTCAGGTGCTCCTCGTCGGGCGCAGGCAGCACGAGCCCGCCGCCGGAGGCGCCCAGGGCGGCGACGCCCTCGGACACGACCACGTCGGCGACGTCCTCCGGGGTGCGTGCCCGGGCGAGCGCCGCGGTCACCCGCTGAAGCCGGGCGGCGCGCTCGGTGGTGCGCTGCAGGGCGGCCAGCCGCTGCATCTCCTCCAGCAGTCGGGTCTCGAACGGCACGACGGGCTCCGGGCGGCGCCCGGCCGCCAGCTCGCGCAGCTGCCGGACGACGGCCTCGACGTACCACTGGCGGAAGAGGCGGTGCGCCGGTGGCGTCTCCAGCGTCAGCAGGCGTGCGGCGCGGGAGTACGCGTCGGCCTCGTCGAGCGCCGCGAGGTAGGCCTCGCCGGCCTCCGCCGCGGACGTCGGCAGGTGCAGGGTGAGCAGGGTGCGCGGCTCGGCCCGCTGCGCGGCGGCGAGCGCCTGCCGCTTGATCGCGTCCCGGGCGTCGCCGAAGCCGTCGACCACCGTCTCGATCAGCGTGGCCAGGTGCTCGGGGACGTCCCCACCCTCGGACGCGTCGCGGGCGAGGCTGAGCTCCCGGACCAGGTTGTCGATGTGCGCCTTGGCCGCGATCAGCAGGTCGGTGGGGACGTCGCCGAGCACGACGGTGTAACGCTGCTCGGCGGAGGGCTCCTCGTCGTGCCAGGCGGCCAGCAGCCCGTCGACGTCGACGGACAGGTCGTTCGTGAGGCCCGGGCCGGCCTCGAGCTCGGCCCACACGAGCTTGCCGCCCCGCCCGTCGCGGTCGACGCCCCAGCCGGCGGACACCGCCTCGACGAGGGCGAGCCCGCGCCCGGTCATGTTGGTCGTGCTCGGCGCGGGGCGGACCGGCGTCCGGGCGCTGGCGTCGTGGACCTCGATGCGGATCCGCTCGGCGTTGCCGGCCACGCAGACCGTGACGGGCGGCGCGCCGTGCTGCACCGCGTTGGCCAGCAGCTCGGCCGCGACCAGCGCCGCGTCGTCGGCGAAGGCGGTCGCCCCCCGGGACACGACCTCGCGCTGCACGAAGTGACGCCCGGTGCGGACGACGAGCGCCCCGCCCTCCGCCTCGATCTCGAGGCACTCGCTGCGCGCGCCGGGCGTACCGGCACAGCAGCCGCCCGCCCGCTCGGCCCCAGCGTTCGTCACCCCCGAATGGTAGGGCCGCGCCCCGGCGGCGGGGCGCAGACCTGCTCATCACGGGTGGGAACTCGAACGGTGCGCCCGCGGCGACGCAACGTCACGGGGGGTTTGGATCATGGGGCTGGGGAGAAGAGCGCCGTCCGTGAGCGCGCTGCGGCTGGACATGTCGCCCCTTGACTACCTGATCCTCGCGCTGTATTTCGCGACGGTCCTGGGCATCGGCTTCGCCGCCAGACGGGCCATCAGAACCAGCCTGGACTTCCTGCTCTCGGGCCGTGCGCTCCCGGCCTGGGTGACCGGGCTGGCCTTCGTCGCGGCCAACCTCGGCGCCATCGAGATCCTGGGCATGGCGGCGAACGGCGCGCAGTACGGCGTGGCGACCGTCCACTACTACTGGGTCGGCGCCATCCCGGCCATGGTCTTCCTCGGCATCGTGATGATGCCCTTCTACTACGGGTCGAAGGTCCGCAGCGTGCCGGAGTTCCTCCGGCTGCGCTTCAACGACTCGACCCATCTGCTCAACGCGGTCACTTTCGCGCTGTCGGCCGTGCTGATCGCCGGGGTGAACCTGTACGCCCTCGCCATCGTCATGCGCGCGATGCTCGGCTGGCCGCTGTGGGTCTCGATCTGCGTCGCGGCCGCGTTCGTCCTCGTGTACATCGGGCTGGGCGGGCTGTCGTCCGCGATCTACAACGAGGTCCTGCAGTTCTTCGTCATCCTCGCCGGGCTCATCCCGGTCGTCGTGATCGGCCTCAAGGAGGTCGGAGGCTGGAGCGGCCTGGAGGAGAAGGTGCGCGCCACGCAGGGCGGCGGGGAGGCGTACCTCCATGCGTGGGAGGGCACCGGGTTCGGCACCGGCACCAACCCGATCGGGGCCAACTGGCTCGGCATCGTCTTCGGCCTCGGGTTCGTCCTCGGCTTCGGCTACTGGACGACCAACTTCGCCGAGGTCCAGCGCGCCCTCTCCGCCCGCAACATGAGCGCGGCACGGCGCACGCCGCTCATCGCCGCGTACCCGAAGATCTTCATCCCGCTGGTCACGGTGATCCCGGGCCTCATCGCGCTCGTGCTCATCCCGCAGCTGGGCGACGAGAAGGCCGGCGCGGACTTCGAGTACAACAACGCGATCCCGCTGCTCATGGAGAGGTACCTGCCCTCCGGCGTGCTCGGCGTGGCCGTCACAGGCCTGCTGGCCGCGTTCATGGCCGGCATGGCGGCGAACGTGTCCAGCTTCAACACCGTGTTCACCTACGACATCTGGCAGCAGTACGTCCGCAAGGACCGGCCGGACGAGTACTACCTCAGGGTGAGCCGGTGGGTCACCGTGGCCGGCGTGGGCATCGGCATCGGCACGGCGTTCATCGCGGCCGGCTTCAGCAACATCATGAACTACCTGCAGACGCTGTTCTCGCTGTTCAACGCTCCGCTGTTCGCGACCTTCATCCTCGGGATGTTCTGGAAGCGCATGACGCCGAAGGCCGGCTTCTGGGGCCTGCTCAGCGGGACGCTCGCGTCCCTCACGCTCTACGTCCTCTACAAGACGGGGGTCGTGGACTTCCGGTCCGACCTGGAGGAGAGCATGTGGGGCGCCGGGCTCGCGTTCGTCGTCGACATCGCCGTCTCGGTCGCGGTGAGCCTGCGCACGACGCCGAAGCCGGTCGAGGAGATCGCCCCGCTGACCTACGGCGGCAAGGGCACCGCGGCCAGCAAGCCGGCGGACCTGCTCAAGGGCGACGAGGCGTGGTACCGCTCGCCGGTCCTGCTGGGCGCCGGGGCGCTGGTGCTCTCCGTCGTGCTCTACATCCCGTTCTACTGAGGAGGCCCGGCATGGCCCAGGAACCGCGCAGCACGGCCCCCGGCGACAGCTCGGGGGAGCCGCAGGCCTCGACCGGTGCCGCCCGCCTGTTCGACGTGCGGCGGATGATCGGCGGGCTGTTCGTCGTGTACGGCGTGATCGTGACGATCGCCGGCCTGGTCGACGGCGAGGAGGCGGCCGAGAAGGCGCAGGGGATCGACATCAACCTGTGGGCGGGGCTGGGCATGCTCGCGCTGGGCGTCGTCTTCCTGGCCTGGCTGTGGCTGCGCCCGGCAGAGCCCCCGGGCGGGGACGACCAGGAGGTCATGCGCGAGGCGGCGCTGCGCGCCAAGCACTGACCCGGGTGAGGCCGACCTCACGGCCTCGGGCGGCGCCCGGAGGGTAGGAAGCGTCCCATGGCAACGATCCCCACCACCGGCCTCGACGTCTTCGGCCTCTGCCTCGGCGGCAACGTCTTCGGCTGGACCGCGGACGAGCAGGCCTCCTTCGCGGTGCTGGACGCGTACGCAGCAGCCGGCGGCAACTTCGTCGACACGGCCGACGTCTACTCCGAGTGGGCTCCCGGCAACTCGGGGGGCGAGTCCGAGCGGGTCCTCGGGGCCTGGATGCGCAGCCGCGGCAACCGCGAGCAGGTCGTGGTCGCGACCAAGGTCGCCAAGCACTCGGCGCTGCGCGGGCTCGCGCCGGCCACGATCGCGAAGGCGGCCGACGAGTCGCTGAGCAGGCTCGGCACCGACTACATCGACCTGTACTACGCCCACGAGGACGACCCGAGCGTCCCGGTCGAGGACGTCCTGGGCGCCTTCGCCGAGCTGGTCCGGGCCGGCAAGGTCCGTCAAGTCGCCGCGTCCAACTTCTCCGCCGGCCGGCTGGCCGAGTTCCTCGCGGTGTCCCAGCGCGAGGGGCTGCCGCGCTTCGTCGCCCTGCAGAACGCGTACAACCTCGTCAACCGCGACGAGTACGGCGCGGGCCTGCAGCAGCTGGTGACGCGGGAGCGGCTCGCCTTCCTGCCCTACTACGGGCTCGCCTCGGGCTTCCTCACCGGGAAGTACCGTCCCGGCGCCAGCGTGGACAGCGTGCGCAGCGGGGGAGCGGCGGCGTACCTGCAGGACCCGCGCAGCGCCGGCCTGCTCGCCGCGCTCGACGAGACCGCGCAGGCCCACGGCACGAGCGTGGCCGCCGTGGCGCTGGCCTGGCTGCGCGTGCAGCCCGGTGTCGTCGCCCCCATCGCGAGCGCACGCACGCCGGAGCAGCTGGCGGACGTGCTCCCCGCGGCGACGCTCGAGCTGTCCTCGGACGAGCTCGAGCGCCTCACCGCGGCCTGGTCGTAGCGGCGCTCAGCCGACGGCGGGCGTGCCCCAGCTGCCGCTGAACGCGATCTGCGGCAGCGGCATGCGCTCGCGCGGGGCAAGCTCGCGCGCCCGGAGGGCCTCCGGCAGGCCCTCCGGGTCGCCCATGCGCCCGATCGCGAGCACGATGAAGGCCTCGTAGCCGGCCGGGACGTCGAACTGGGCGAGCAGCGCCTCGTCCGAGAAGCCGGCCATCTGGTGGACGTGCAGGCCGAGCGCGTGAGCCTGCAGGGTGAGCTGCGCGACCGAGAGGCCGAGCTCGTACGGCGCGTGGCGCAAGGGCGCGCCCTCGGCGTCCACCGTCGCGGCCAGCCCCACGACGAGAGCGGACGCGGACCCCGCCCAGAGCTGGTTGCCCGGCATGAGCGCGTCGTAGACCCCCTTGAACGTCGCGTCGCCCCGGCGGCCGACGAGGAACCGCCACGGCTGGCGGTTCACCGCGCTCGGCGCCCAGCGGGCCGCCTCGAGCACGGAGTGCAGGGCGGCCTCGTCGAGCTCGTGCGCGATGTCGTAGGCGCGCGGGCTCCAGCGGTCGGCCAGCAGCGGGTGCAGCGTCGGGGGCGTGGCGGAGGTGACGTCGGTCATGGAGATGCTCCGTGGGTCGGCGCGCGTCATTGAACGTTCAACAGTGAGCTTAGGACATCTCTTCCCCGGGGACCCGGTGCTGCCGGGCCGCTTCGCCCTGGTACGTCCATCCGTGCGTATTCCCTTGCGTCCCGGCGGCGGCGGTATCAGGCTGCAACCCTCGGCGCTCAGCCCCTAGGGGATCGGCCGAGAGGTGTACGGGCCCGGTCATCCCGCCGGACGATGCGTGCCGATTCCCGCGGGCGGCACGATCAGATGAGAGGCTGATGAACGGCGAGGGGAGGTCAGGTGACTGCGGTCGTGGGAGTCGTACGCGGCGCCGGGCGACGGGTGCCACAGGGGGCGAGGGAGCTCCTGCTGGTCGCCGTGCTCCTCGTGGTCTACAAGTTCGGCCGGCTGCTCAGCGCTGAGTCGGTCGCGACGGCCAAGCAGAACGCCTACGCGATCCTGCACCTGGAGCGCGTGCTCCGGCTGCCGCAGGAAGCGTGGGCGCAGAGCCTGGCCCTCGGGTCACCCGACCTCGTGCAACTGGCCAACAAGTACTACGCCTGGGTGCACTTCCCGGCGGCCGCCGCCATGCTGCTCGGCCTCTGGTTCTTCGCCCACGGCCACTACTTCTGGGTCCGGCGGGTCATGGCCACGATGACGATGGTCGCGCTCGTGCTCCACGTGGTCCTGCCACTCGCCCCGCCGCGGATGCTGCCGGGCTTCGTCGACACCGGGCTCTACTACAACGAGTCCGTCTACTCCTCCCCGACCGCGACGGCCCTGGCCAACCAGTACGCCGCGATGCCCTCGCTCCACGTGGGCTGGGCCATCATCGTGGCGGCGGCCGTCATGGCGACGATCCGCTCGCGCTGGCGCTACCTGATCCTGGCCCATCCGGCGATCACGCTGATCGTCGTGGTCGTGACGGCGAACCACTACTGGCTCGACGCGCTGGTCGCCGGCGCCCTCTTCGTCGTGAGCTTCGCGCTGGTGGGGCCGCGGGGAGTGCTGCTGCGCAGCCGGCAGGAGTACGCGGTCGCGGCGTAGGCGCTGCCGTCGCCGCGGGGGGCGACGAGCCGTCGAGGCCGTTTCAGGGCAGGCGCGCCGGGGGGAGCCTGGGGGTCATGACCTTGCCGCAGACCGAGCCGGAGCCGGTGCCCGACCTGCCGCCGCTCGACCCCGCAGAGCCGATCCCGGACGACCCGGGGCCGCTGCTGCCGGACGACCCGACCGAGCTGCCGCCGCCGGTGCCGGAGCCCTCGCCCGACCCAGGGGCGCTGCCGCCCCCGCCCCCGCCCGCGCCGCCGGGGCTGCCGCCAGGCTGAGCCCGAGAGGTGCCGGACCGCTCGCGAGCGCGCCTCGATGCGGTTCTCGACCGGTTCTCGACCGGTCTCCGGCTGCGCTGACCGGGGCGAGCAGCAGGCTTGTCCCCCCTGACCGACCAACGGGGCACTACCGTGACGAACGTGACTTCGCCGATGCAGCGCGACGAGGAGGCCGCGCCACCGGCCGGGTCCCCGCCTGTGCCGGCGTCCGAGGCGCCCCTGCCCGCAGGCGAGCCGGGCGTCCCGGCGGGGAGCGCAGGCCCGGCTCTGGCCGACGTGCTCGACGCGCTGGCGGTGGCGACGATCGTGCTCGACGCCCGAGGCCGCATCGCCGTGTGCAACAGCGCCGCCGCGGAGCTCCTCCAGCTGCCCGCGGGGCGGTGGGCCGGTCGCAGCGTCCTGCTCGGCCAGGACGACAGCCTCGTCGACGCCGTCCGACGGCTCCTCGCCGGTGAGCCGATGGCGCGCGAGACCCCCGTCCGGCTCGGCAACGGCGACGTCCGGGCGCTGTCCTGGAAGGGCACCCCGCTGCGCGACGCGGACGGTGCGCCGGCGGGCGCGGTCGCCGTCCTGGAGGACACCCGCCGCCGGCAGGCGACGCGGCGCGACCTCGCGCTCGTGGACGCGCTCTTCCGGGAGGCGCCGGTCGGGCTGGCGGTCTTCGACACCCGCGGCCGGTTCACCCGGGTCAACCGGGCCCTGGAGCTGCTCGACGGCGTTCCCGACGACGAGCACCGCGGCCAACGCTTCACACAAGCGCTGCCCACCGTCGCGGCCGACGTCGACGAGGTCGTCGACCGCGTGCTGCGCACCGGCGCCCCGGCGCCGGACGTCGAGATCGTCACCTCCGGCGACAGCGGGGGCAGCGGGGCCGACCCCGGCGGCGCGCGGACCTGGCTCGGCTCGTTCTTCCGGCTCGAGCACGCCGGGCAGCCGGTCGGCGTCGGCTCGATCATCCGCGACGTGACGTCGCAGCGGCGGGCGCAGCAGGAGCGGGCGGAGGCGGCCGAGCGGCTCGCCTTCATCGTGCGCGCCGGTGAGCTGCTCGCCGGGTCGCTCGACCCCCGGCTGACCATGTCGAACCTCTGCGACCTCATCGTCCCCGCGCTGGCCGACCACGCCTTCGTCGACCTGCGCGAGGAGGACGGCGGGCTGCGCCGCACGGCGATCCGGCACGCCGAGGGCGTCGACGTCCCCCCGGCGGCCGTCCGCCACGTGGGGCAGGTCTACGACTACCCCCACGGCCACCCGCTGCGACGCGCCGCCGAGCTGGGGGAGGAGCACCTGGTCCCGGACGTCGACGCCGTGCCTCAGCAGGTTCCGCAGGGCAAGGACGCGGGCTTCGTCAAGGCCGTCGGCGGGCGCAGCGTGCTCGTGCTGCCGATGATGGTGGCCGGCCAGGTCATCGGCGTGACCACGATGGTCCTCTCGCGCAGCGGGCGCAGGTACGGCCCGGCGGAGGCCGAGCTCGCGCGTGACCTGGTCAACCGGGCGTCGGTCGCCGTGGCCAACGCGCTCTCCTACGAGCAGCAGCGCTCCGCGGCGGTCGCCCTGCAGCGCAGCCTGCTGCCCGAGGTCCTGACCGGGACGGAGGGGCTGGACGCCGCCTGGCGCTACCTGCCGGGCGCGACCGGCACCCAGGTGGGCGGCGACTGGGCCGACGTGATCCCGCTCCCGAGCGGCCGGGTCGCGATCGTGGTCGGCGACGTCATGGGCCGCGGGCTGCACGCTGCTGCCGTCATGGGCCAGGTGCGGACGGCGGTGCGGGTGCTCGCGTACCAGGACCCGCCCCCGTCGGAGGTGCTCCGCGCGCTCGACCTCGCTGTCGCCGGGCTGGCCGAGGGGCAGATCGTCACCTGCGTCTACGCCGTCTTCGACCCGGGCCGGGGCACGCTGACGCTCGCCAGCGCCGGCCACGTCCCGCCCATCCTGGTGCCGCCGGGCGGCGAGCCGGAGGTGCTGCGCGGCCCCGTCGGCGTGCCGCTCGGGGTCCGGGCCGACCTGGGCTACGAGGACTTCGAGGTGCCGATGCCGCACGGCACCGGCCTCGCGCTCTACACCGACGGGCTCGTGGAGGCGCCCGGCCAGGACGTCGACGACGGCATCGCCCGGCTCGCGGAGGCGCTGCGCGACGGCTGGGACGACCTCGACGGCCTCTGCGACGCGGCGATCAAGGCCGGCGCTCAGCACGCGCCCGGGCGCCCGGACGACGTCGCGGTGCTGCTGGTGCGCGCGAGCTTCGGCCAGGACGAGCTGGTGGTGTCCGCGACGCTGCCGCCCGACCCCGCGGCGGTCTCCCCGGCCCGCGCCATGTTCTCCGCGGCCCTCGAGCGCTGGGGCCTCGGCGACGACCCGGCCGCGATCGCCGGTGAGCTGCTGGTCAGCGAGGTCGTGACCAACGCGATCCGCTACGCCCCGCGGGGCAGCTGCCAGCTGCTCGTGCGCCGCGCCGAGCGCAGCCTGCACATCGAGGTGCGCGACTCCGACACCCGGCTGCCGCGGCTGCGCCACGCAAGCTTCGAGGACGAGGGCGGACGCGGGCTCGCGCTCGTCCAGGCCCTGTCCCGCAACTGGGGTGCGCGGGCGCTGCCCGACGGCAAGGTCGTCTGGTTCACGCTGGACGTTCCTCCGGTCGAGCCCCCCGCAGGGTGAGCACGGGCAGGCCGAGCGCGGGCAGCTCGACCGGTGGCTCGTCGTCGTCGACGTCCACCACGACGAGGCCGGCGCCCTTCGCCGACGCCCGCGTCACCGACGCCGGACGCAGGAACCGGAACTCCGGCTCGGCGGTGGCCTCGGCCTCCATCGCGGCGACCGCGTCCGGGGTCGGGGGCTTGGCGATGGAGGCCGAGGTCTTCGCCCCCGGCGCGGGCGGCCGGTGCGGCTCGTGCGCGCCGGGGGAGTGCGGCAGGGCGGGGCCGCGGCGTACCCAGAGCGTGGCGCCGGGGGTGCAGAGCCCGGCCAGCAGCCCGGACGCCGTCACCTCGCTCTCCTGCGTGAGCGTGAGCTCGGCGTCCTCGCCGTCCTGCAGCGCCCACACCGCCTTCTCCTGCTCCTCGGTCGCCTCGGCGCGCCCGAGCAGCTCCAGCGCGGCGTACACCGGGAGCTCCTTCTCCCGGCCGCGCCGGATCGGCCACCGGGGGAAGGCGGGGGCGGGCCACAGGTAGTCCAGGTCGTCGGGCGTCCCGGGGAACCTGTCCCGGTAGTACTCCGGCTCCTTGCGCAGCAGGGCCGACCGGTGGCTCAGGTGGAACGCCTCCTCGCCCAGCCACGGCGGCAGCTGGCCCTGCTCCAGCAGCTGCTCCCACTGCGGCTCCCGGCCGCCGGTGAACGCCAGCAGGGACGCGCGGGTGGCCTCCGCCCGCCCGCGGCGCTCCCAGACGTCGCAGGTCGCCAGCCCGTAGGCCACGAGCGCGGGGGTGAAGCCGCGCCACATCCGGGTGGCGGGATGGTTCTTCCAGCCGTACTGGGGCCAGACGAGGGCGCGCAGGATCTGGAACGTCTCGACCCGCTGCTTGCCCAGGCGCTTGTCGTCGAGGGCCTGGGCGCTCGCCACGAAGTCCGGGTACGGCAAGAAAGTCTGCACCTGCGCGTCGTACCCACCTGCGGGTGGCACCATCTCCGACATGACCCTGGCGCCCAGCGTGTCGTACTCGATCACCGTGCGGCTGGAGCTGCCGGCCGCGGGCGGGGCCGTCAGCCGGCTGACCGCGGCGGTGGAGCAGGCCGGGGGCGTCGTGTCGGCGCTCGACGTCACCGCCAGCGGCCCGAAGGTCGTCCGGATCGACGTCACGATGGCGGCCCGCTCCAGCGACCACGCCGGGGAGCTGGTCGACGCGCTGCGCCGGCTCGACGGCGTCACCATCGGCAAGGTCTCCGACCGGACGTTCCTCCTGCACCTCGGGGGCAAGATCGAGGTCACCTCGAAGGTCCCCATCCGCAACCGCGACGACCTGTCGATGGTCTACACGCCAGGCGTCGCGCGGGTCTGCCTGGCGATCGCGGAGAACCCCGAGGACGCCCGGCGGCTGACCATCAAGCGCAACACGGTCGCCGTCGTGACCGACGGGTCGGCTGTGCTGGGGCTCGGCAACCTCGGGCCGAAGCCCGCGCTGCCGGTGATGGAGGGCAAGGCGGCGCTGTTCAAGCGCTTCGCGGGCATCGACGCCTTCCCGATCTGCCTGGACACCCAGGACGTCGACGAGATCGTCGAGACCGTGGTGCGGATCGCGCCGGTGTTCGCCGGCATCAACCTCGAGGACATCTCCGCCCCCCGCTGCTTCGAGGTCGAGCGCCGGCTGCGCGATCTGCTCGACATCCCGGTCTTCCACGACGACCAGCACGGGACCGCCATCGTCGTGCTGGCGGCGCTCACCAACGCCTTGCGCGTGGTGGACAAGGCGCTGCCCGACGTGCGCATCGTCATGGCGGGCGCCGGAGCGGCGGGCACCGCGATCCTCGACCTCCTGCTCGCCGCCGGGGCACGCGACGTGGTCGTCTGCGACGAGCACGGCGCGCTCCACCCGGACCGGCCCGCCACCGACGAGCGGCTCTGCGACATCGCGCGGCGGACCAACCCGCGCGGCTACCAGGGGCCGCTGAAGGGCGCGCTCGCCGGCGCGGACGTCTTCGTCGGGGTCTCCGCCCCCGGCATCCTCACCGGCGACGACATCGCCACCATGGCGCCGCGCTCGGTGGTGTTCGCGCTGGCCAACCCGGACCCGGAGGTGGACCCGGTCGACGCGGCCGAGCACGCCGAGGTCGTCGCGACCGGTCGCAGCGACGCGCCGAACCAGATCAACAACGTGCTCGCCTTCCCCGGCGTGTTCCGCGGCCTGCTGGACGCCCAGAGCCGCGGCGTGACGAACGAGCTGCTGCTCGCCGCGGCGCGTGCCCTCGCGGCGGTGGTCGCCGACGACGAGCTCAACGCGGCGTACATCGTCCCCAGCGTGTTCCACCCGGGGGTGGCCGACGCCGTCGCCTCGGCCGTCCGCACGGCGGCGGCCCGCGGTGGCACGTCGGTGGCCGCGCAGCCGTTGGACGAGCTGCCCGGGGAGCAGGACGTGGAGGAGCGCGCGTGACGTCGACGAGCGAGCAGGCGTCCGAGCCCGTCGAGCGGGGCGGCTCGCTGCGCACGCCGGCCCGGTGGGCGGTTTTCGTCGCGGCGATCGTGCTCCAGCTCGTCGTCGTGTACACGCCGTCCTCCGGCCCCGGCGGAGGGGTGCCGTACCTCGACAAGGCCGTGCACGCCGCGATCTTCGGGCTGGTCGCGTGGTCCGGGCTGCGGCTCCGGCTGCCCGCCGCCGCCCTGCTCGGCGTCCTCGGCGCGCACGCCGTGATCAGCGAGGTGCTGCAGGGGACGTTGCTGCCGCGGCGCAGCGGCGACGTCCTCGACGCGGTCGCGGACGTGGTGGGGATCGCGCTTGGGGCGCTCGTGGCCGGGCACCACTTCGACCGCGTCGAGCGGGCCCGCCGGCAGCGGAAGGGCACGCCCCCGGACGCGGGGCGGGCGGAGCAGTGACGGGGAGGCCATGACCGAGGGGCGGAGCATGTCGGAGGGGGCCGGCGCGGGAGCCGGCCAGCTGGCCGGCCGGCTGCTGGTCGCGGCACCTGCGCTGGTCGACCCCAGCTTCGCCGGGTCCGTGGTGCTCGTGCTCGACCACGACGGCGGCGGCGCCCTCGGCGTGGTGCTCAACCGGCCGACCGACGTGCCCGTCGCCGACGCGCTGCCGTCCTGGGCCGGGCACATGTCCGACCCCTCCGTGGTCTTCCGTGGCGGCCCGGTCGCGCTGGACAGCGCGCTGGCGCTGGCCCTGCTGGCGACGGTCCCCGCGGCCGAGGACCCCGAGCCGCTCGGCTGGCGCCAGGTCGTCGGCGCCCTGGGCCTGGTCGACCTCGACGCCCCGCCGGAGATCCTCGCCAGCCGCACCGCCGCGATGCGGGTCTTCGCCGGGTACGCGGGCTGGGGCTCCGGCCAGCTGGAGGGCGAGCTGGCGGCCGACGCGTGGCTCGTCGTGGACTCGCTGCCCGGCGACGCGTTCAGCACGAGCCCCGAAGGGCTGTGGCGGGCAGTGCTGCGGCGCCAGACCGACCGCCGGGCACTGCTGTCGACGATGCCCGAGGACCCGAGCCGCAACTGACCCGGGCGCCTCCGGGTGGGCGGGCTCGTGCGGGCGCGGCCCGGGAAGCCCCGCGCGCGCCGTAGCATGCCCGCATGAGCAGCCCCGGTTTCGACGAGCCCGGCTTCGGCGGCGGCACCCTGCTGGAGCAGGAGGTCGAGCGGACCCCGCAGACGAGCAACGACGACGGCGACCACGAGCGCTTCGCGCACTACGCGCCGAAGGACAAGATTGTCGAGGCGATGGTGACCGGCACGCCGATCCGCGCCCTCTGCGGCAAGGTCTGGGTGCCGAGCCGCGACCCGCAGCGCTACCCGGTCTGCCCGACCTGCAAGGAGATCTACGAGTCGCTGCCCCCGGGCGACGACGGCTCGGACGACTGAGCGGGCGCGGCACCTCCCCTGGCACCCCTTGCTGAGCCCGCGGCCGCCCGGTCGGGGGGCGTTTTCGCACGCCCTCACCGCCGGCTGACCGCGGGCATCGTCGCGCTCGTCCTCGCCATCGCGTTCGAGTCGATCGCGGTGGCGACCGCCATGCCCGTCGTCGCGCGCGAGCTCGACGGCGAGGCGCTCTACGCGTGGGGCTTCAGCGCGTTCCTCGCCGTCTCCCTGGTCTCCATGGTGGTGGCCGGCGACCTCGCCGTGCGGCTGAGCCCGCGGGCGGTGGTCGCGGGCGCGGTCGGGGCGTTCATGGTGGGCCTCGTCGTCGCCGGCACGGCCAGCTCGATGCCGGTCTTCATCGCCGGCCGCGCGGTCCAGGGCATGTCCGGCGGCACGATCGTGGCCATCTACGTGGCGGTGGCCGCGGCGTACCCGGAGCACCTGCGCCCGCGGGCGCTCAGCCTGCTGTCCGCCTGCTGGGTGCTGCCGAGCGTGCTCGGGCCGAGCGTCGCCGGGTGGCTCGCCGAGTCGGTGTCGTGGCGGTGGGTCTTCCTCGGGGTCGTGCCGCTGGCGGCGGCGGCGCTCCTGGCCGCCGTGCCGGCGATGGCGGTCGGCGCCGGCGAGGCGGAGATGTCGGCGGCGAAGAGCCGGCGGCGGGTGTGGCGGGCCGGCGTCCTCGCGCTCGGCGTGGTCCTCCTGCAGTACGCCGGGCAGCGCCTCGACCTGGCCGCCGTGCCGCTCGCCGTCGCCGGGCTGGCCCTCATGGCCCCGACGCTGCGCCACCTGCTGCCCGCCGGCACGCTGCGCGCCGCTCGCGGCGTGCCCTCCATCGTCCTGCTGCGCGGGGTCATGGCCGGCGCGTTCTTCGGGGCGGACGCCTTCATCCCGCTCATGCTGGTCGAGCAGCGCGGGCTCAGCCCGGGCGTGGCGGGGCTGGCCCTCACGACCGCCGCGGTCGGCTGGGCCGGCGGCTCGCTCTGGCAGGGCCGGCCGGCCGCGGCCGCGCACCGCCCCTTGCTCATCGGGGTCGGGACGGTCGCCGTCCTCGCGGGGATCGGGCTCGTCGCCGCCGCGCTCGCGGAGTCGCTGCCGCCGGCGCTCGCCGCCGTCGGCTGGGCCTTCGCGGGGCTGGGCATGGGCCTGTCGGTCTCCGGCGTCAGCGTGCTGCTGCTCGAGCGATCCGAGGAGTCCGAGCGGGGCGGCGACATCGCAGCCCTGCAGCTGTCCGACGCGCTCGGCGGAACCCTGCTCATCGCCGGCGCGGGGGTGCTGCACAGCGCGCTCGGGGTCGAGGCGGGATGGGGGGCGGGGTCGTTCCTCGCGATCTTCGGCCTCATGGGCACGGTCACGCTCGTGGGCACCTTCCTCGCCACCCGGCTCGGGCCCTCCCGGGCTCCTGCGGCGATGGCGTGAGGACGACGCGGCACGCGATACCACGGACGGGGGGACTCGCCGGGCAGAGCCGGCGGCTCGGCATGTCGATCACGGGTGCCGGGTTAGCCTGCCCGGGCTTATGAGTACGACAGCCGCCTCCTCGCTCCCTCCCGCCTATCCCTCGCGCGCCCCCTGGGGCACAGCCCCCCGGCTGCGCGCGTGGCAGCAGGAGGCGCTCGACGCGTACCTGCAGAGCAGCCCGCGCGACTTCCTCGCGGTCGCGACCCCCGGCGCCGGCAAGACGACGTTCGCGCTGCGGATCGCCACCGAGCTGCTGGGCCAGGGGGTCGTCCGCGCGGTCACCGTCGTCGCGCCCACCGAGCACCTCAAGCGGCAGTGGGCCGAGGCCGCCCAGCGCGTCGGCATCGCGCTGGACCCCGAGTTCAAGAACGCGCAGGGCGCGCACGCGGCCGGGCTGACCGGCGTCGCGGTGACGTACGCCCAGGTGGCGATGGCCCCGATGCTGCACCGCGCGCGCACCGAGGCCCGGCCGACGCTGGTGATCCTCGACGAGGTGCACCACGCCGGCGACGCGCTCTCGTGGGGCGACGCCGTGCGCGAGGCGTTCGACCCGGCCAAGCGCCGGCTGTCACTGACCGGCACGCCCTTCCGGTCGGACACCTCCCCGATCCCGTTCGTGACCTACGCGCCGGACCACGACGGCGTGCGCACGTCGGTCAGCGACTACTCCTACGGCTACGGCAACGCGCTGCGCGACGGGGTCGTCCGCCCGGTGATCTTCCTGGCGTACGGCGGCAACATGCGCTGGCGCACGTCGGCCGGGGACGAGATCGCGGCCTCGCTCGGCGGGGACCAGCTGACCAAGGACCTGACGGCCCAGGCCTGGCGCACCGCGCTCGACCCGTACGGCAACTGGGTGCCGCAGGTGCTCAGCGCGGCGGACAAGCGCTTGACCGAGGTTCGCCGCCACGTCCCCGACGCCGGTGGGCTGGTCATCGCCAGCGACCACGCGACGGCGCGCGCCTACGCCGCCCGGCTGCGGGCGATCTGCGGCGAGGCCCCCACCGTCGTGCTGTCCGACGACCCCACGGCCTCCAAGCGGATCGCGGAGTTCAGCGCGTCGACCTCGCGCTGGATGGTCGCGGTGCGCATGGTGTCCGAGGGCGTCGACGTGCCGCGGCTGGCGGTCGGGGTCTACGCGACGAGCTACTCGACACCGCTGTTCTTCGCCCAGGCGATCGGGCGCTTCGTCCGTGCCCGCAAGCGCGGCGAGACCGCGTCGGTCTTCCTGCCGACGGTGCCGATCCTGCTCGAGCACGCCAACTCGATGGAGCGCGAGCGCGACCACGCGCTCGACAAGCCGGTCAAGGAGGGCGACTACGACCCCGAGGCCGCCCTGCTGCAGGAGGCCAACCGGCGGCGCGACAGCCCCGACGGGGGCCAGGAGGCGCTGAGCTTCGAGTCGCTGGAGTCGGAGGCGACCTTCCACGGCGTGCTCTTCGACGGCGGCGAGTTCGGCCTGCAGGCCGAGGTCGGCTCGGAGGAGGAGCAGGACTACCTCGGGCTGCCCGGCCTGCTCGAGCCCGAGCAGGTGTCCCAGCTGCTCAAGCAGCGCCAGGCCGAGCAACTGGCCAAGGGGCGCAAGGCGACCGTCCCCGAGCCCGCGCCGGCGCCGGCGCCGGCCACGCCGCTGCTCGACGCGGACAAGCTCGCGGGGCTGCGCAAGGAGCTCAACGCGCTCGTCGCCGCCTGGCACCACCGCACCGGGCAGCCGCACGGCGTGATCCACGGCGAGCTGCGGCGTACGTGCGGCGGGCCGCCCACCGTGAAGGCCTCGGCCGAGCAGGTGCAGGCGCGGATCGACACGATCCGCGACTGGCACGCCAAGGGCCGTCGGCTGGCGTAGCGGGCCGGGCCCGTCGGGCAGCACGTTGAAGCGGCGCCCTCCCTGCGGGGAGGGCGCCGCTTCGAGGACGTCAGCCGCCGGACGGGACGGCTGCCCGGGTCAGCAACGGAAGTAGTGGACCCAGCGGTGCTGGCCGTTGAGCACCTTCACCCAGGCGCTGGAGCTGTCGCCGTTGGCGCCTCGGCCGACCCGGTAGACCGAGTTCGACATCGACGGGTAGCCGGACTCGTAGGCACACCAGCCGGCGGTCAGCAGGTACGCGTCGTCGTCGGTGCACACCGCCTCGGCGCCGCGCGGCGTGGGGGTGGACCTCGCCTCGTCCCAGTAGTTCCCGAGGTCGCACGTCACGGTGAGGATGCCGGGCGAGGACCAGGTGTTGTGGATGTGGCCGCAGCCGATGACGGGGGTGCACGTCCCGGCCGAGGCCGGCGCGGCGGTGGCGACGGGGAACGCCCCGCCCATCGCCGCGGTGGCCAGCACGAGAGCCCCGACGCGCGCCCTGACGGACTTGAGAGTCTTCACGTCTTCCCTTTCATCAGTGCCCGCGGCCGTACGCCGTGGCCACGAGCTGTGAGCGCCTGCACGCGTGGCGTGCTCGGCGAAAGGGACGTTAGGGACGTGAAGTGACCAGCCCCACCTTCTGTGATGAACACTGCGTCCCGGGGAGGTGACGCTGCGGCGGCCGGACGGACTGCTTCGCCGCCGGGGATGGCCGTCCGCCTCGTCAATCGTCAAGCCGTTGTCATCTTCCCCGGGCACGCGTGCGGGCAGGAGAGCTGCCGGTCCTATCCCGGAGGAGTTCTCATGACCATCGAAGGCATTCTCGGCGCCGTCGTCATCGGCCTGATCATCGGAGCGCTCGGCCGGCTCGTCGTGCCCGGCAAGCAGAACATCCCGATCTGGCTCACGATCGTCATCGGGATCGTCGCCGCCCTCATCGGCAGCGCGATCGTCGGGCCGCTGCGCGACACCGACGGCCTGGACTGGATCGAGCTGATCGTCCAGGTCGCGCTCGCCGCCGTCGGCGTTGCCGCGACCGTCGCGTTGCGCGGCGGGCGCACGACGCGCTGACCCTGGCCCGGCCTCGGCACGCCGCCGGGGCCGGGCTCGTCGGGCCGGGCTCCCGCGCGGAGCCCGGCCCCTGACTCTGCCACCCTGACCGCATGGCCCTGACGCTCCGCCGTGGCGAGAAGGTGGTCCTCAAGGGGCGGGCCGTGACCGTCACCGAGACCGCCTACGAGTGGCTGCCCCGCGTGCGCGACCACCTGATCGAGGTCGCCGAGGCGCGCGCCACGATCACGTACGGCGAGTTGCGCGAGGAGCTGGGCCTGCCCTACCTGGTGCAGGGGATGGGCCGGCTGCTCGACCTCCTGTCGGAGGACTGCCGGCGCCGGGGGGAGCCGTCGCTGGCGAGCCTCGTCGTCAACGCGTCCACCGGCGAGGTGGGCCATGACTTCGCCGGGGACCCCGGCGCCGAGCGGGAGCTCGTCCACAGCAGGCGCTGGCGCTGATCGCCGCCCCGCCGAACGGGGACGTACGCGCGGGCAACCGCCCCGGCACTGGCAGGATCGCAGCCATGAGCACCGCAGTCCCCGGCCCGGCACGGCCCACCCGGTCCCTGGCCTGGGTCGCGAAGGCGACGATCGTCGTCCTCGGGACCCTGCTGCTGGCGTACTTCGTCTACCAGTTGCGCTCCGTCGTCATCTCCGTGTTCCTGGGGCTCTTCCTCGCGGTCGGCTTCGACCCGGTGATCCGCCGGCTCGAGCGGGCCGGCCTGCGCCGCGGCCTGGCCGTGCTGGTTTTCCTGCTGGGGATCATCGGCCTGCTCGCGCTCTTCGTCGCGTACGCGGTCACGCCGGCCGTCAACGAGCTGAGCGGGCTGGTCCAGGACCTGCCCGACCTGGTCCAGCGCCTCGCCGAGCGCAACGAGACGGTCGGGGAGTGGGTCAACGAGTCCGACATCCAGCAGCGGCTGCAGGACTCGCTGAGCTCGCTGCCGGGCTACGTCGCGTCCAGCCTGCAGACGGCCGTCGACGTGCTGACGTCGTTCATCGGCGGCCTGTTCAGCCTGCTCACCGTGCTCGCGCTGATGGTCTACTTCATGATGGCGCTGCCGCGCATGCGGGCGTTCGCGCACCGTGCGCTCGGCAACGAGGAGCGCGTCGACGTCATGGAGGAGGCGCTGGCCAAGGTCGGCGGCTACGTGACCGGTCAGCTGACGGTCTGCCTCTGCGCGGGCACCTTCGCGTTCGTCGTCCTCGAGGTGATGGGGGTGCCGTACGCGGCGGTGCTCGGCATCTCCGTGGCGCTGTTCGACGCCGTGCCGCAGATCGGCGCGACGATCGGCGCGATCATCGTCACCCTCGTCGCGCTGACCGAGTCGCTGACCACGGGGCTCGTCGTCTTCGTCCTGCTGCTCGCCTACCAGCAGCTGGAGAACTACGTCATCGCGCCGCGCGTCTTCTCCCGCTCGGTCAACCTCAGCCCGGTGGCGGCGTTCATCGCCGTGCTCTGCGGGGTCAGCCTGGCCGGCTTCGTCGGTGCGCTGACCGCCCTGCCGGTCGCGGCCGCCCTCAAGGTCATCATGCGCTACACGCTCCGCCGCCAGCTCGCGGAGATCGGCGTCGAGGAGGAGGGCGCGGCCCAGCTCGAGGCCGACGAGGCGGGCGGCCGGGTCGTGGGAGCGCAGGCGCCGGACACCGGGGAGCAGGTGCCGGGGGCCGCGGCGGACGGGGAGGCCCCGCCGGAGCTCGGCGACGGCCGCCCCCGGCACCCGGTCACGCACGCTCCGACGCCGGGGCACCGGGGCGACCACCACGCCTCTGACGAGGACCCCGTCCGCTAGCGGGCTTCGCCTTCATGCTCCTGCTGCTGTAGGTGTTCCGTCGGATGAGCATGCGAACGCGCTGCTCAAGCGGGGCCAGGTCCTCGGCGCGGCCGCGATGTCGCTCGGGCACGGGCTGCAGGACGCGCAGAAGACGAGGGCGTCATCACGCTGGCCCTCGTCGTGACGGGCACGTCGAGGAGTTCATCGTGCCGCTCTGGGCGTCATCGCCTGCGCGCCCGCGATCAGCCTCGGGACGTACTCCGGCGGCTGACGGATCATGCGCACCCTCGCGCGGCGGGTCATCAAGCCCGACAACACGTCGGGCTCGCGGCCCGGACCGTCGCGTCGGCCGTCATCTTCACGACCTCGCACCACGGGCTGCCGGTGTCCACGACCCACGTCACCACCGGCTCGATCACGGGCGTCGGGCCACCAGCCGGCTGTCGGCCGTGCGCTGGGGCGTCGCCGGCTCGATCGCGACGGCGTGGGTGCTCACCCTCCCGATGGCCGCCTTGGCCGCCGCTCTGACGTACGCGGGAGTGTCGCTGGTCGTGTGAGGCGCGGCGCCGTCAGCGCAGCCCGGCCTCCCACCGCGCGCGGCGCTCGTCCTCGCTCTGCTCCCACCACGGCGTACCGCGCTCGCCGAGGGCCGACTTCGCGGCCTGCACCCGGCCCCGGGCGGCCCGCTCCGCCCCGGCGTCCCCGGCACGGAGGGCCTGCCCGACCGCGCGGCGCGCGCTCATCAGCTCCGAGCGCAGCTGCACGGCGACGTCCTCCGGCAGCAGCGGGTCGGTCGCCCGCCAGCGCCGGCCGTCGATGACGACGTAGCGCCCGTCGGGGGTGTGCTCGACGCGCCGTCCGGTGGCCATGACGGGTGTCTACCCCCGGATCGCCCGGCTCTGGGCCTGTGGGCGGGCGAGGGCGCGGACCATGTCCTCGACCCCGTCGGGTTGAGCAGACCGGCGACCGGCGGACGTCAGGGACGTCGGCCACCGTCGACGGGCTCGGCCCTCGTGAAGCGCCCGATGAGCCACTGCTTCCAGGACCGCCCCCTCGACCGTCCGTGCGGCGGGTGCGTGCGGTCCGCTCCGGCCGTCCCTCCCGCTGCACCGGGGCCGTCGGCTGGTGAGGCGGCTCGCGCAGCGTGCCACTGTGCGACCGCTTCCTCGACGTCCACCCCCCGAACGGTCAGCGGGGGGCCCTGCTGCGGTCGTCGGTAGGCCTCACGCAGGCGCGCGTTGAAGTCGTCGACCACAGCTCGCACTGCCTGTTCGGAGCTGCGGCTGACGATCAGGGCGGAGAGGCCTTCCCGCTCTTTGCGCAGTTGCAGGCTCTCCGGCAGCGCCGGCAGCAGGCCCAGGCCCTCACGCTCGGCCCACTCGGTGAGCCAGCGGTCCACGCTCCACGGCTTGTCCAGGCCCTGCAGCGGCTTGCCCTTGCCCGGCAGGTCGTCGAAAGCGCCCCGCTCCTCAGCGGCCTTGACCTGCCGGCCGATCCAGTCCTCGGGAGGCTCCTCCGCCCACGGTGTCCTCACGTCCTGTCCGCCTCTCCACGCGCCCGGGCCGCGTCGGCTCCCGTCCCGCGCGGGCGCCGCGCTGGCATGACGATCAGGATCCGCTCGCGACGAGCGGTGCCAGTGACTTGTCGGGAGTGGCGGTCACGAGCCATCCTCAACGCCTGCTCCCGTCTGCCAGGTTCTCCGCCGCAGGGCCGGTACGCCTGAGCCTTCCCCCTACCGGCCGCCTGGTGGACATCGGCGTCAGCGGCCGCCTCCGGCGTCGGCCTGCGGGGTGGGCCGCGGCATCCCGGGGATGACGGTGAAGGGACCGTCGCCGACGACCCGCACCGCACCGTCGTCCACCAGCACAGCGCGTCCGTCCGAGAGCGCGTAGGTCGTCTCCACGAGCCCGGCCGCCGCTTCGCGCACCACCGCCTCTGCTGCGAGGGGGAAGTGGGGCGAGTCCAGGTGGGGCTGGACGAGGAAGCCCACCAACGCGAGGCCGGCGCGGTCCTCGATCGTCTCCTGCGCCGAGCGGCTGAGGCCCAGATGCGGTCCGGTCACCATGCTGCCGGCGGAGACCCCGAGGTAGACCCGCTCGTCCAGCAGCTCCGCCAGGACGTCACTCAGCCCGGTGCCCCTCATGCTGCGCAGCAGGTGCGTGGTGTCGCCCCCGCTGACGGCCAGCACGTCGGCCTCCTCCAACCGGGGGCGCCAGATCTCGGGCCGGAGTGCGGAGATGTCGACGATGTCGACCTGTGAGAAACCGGCGCGCTGGAAGCGCACGTAGTCCGCGATGAGCCAGCCCTTGTCACCGGGGATGACGTTGGCCGCCGTCGGGATGACCGCCAGGGCCAGCGACGGGAGCGGGCGGCCGGAAAGGGCGGCCAGGCTCTCGCACAACGTCTCGTTGGTGAGGCCGGCGGACGTCAGGAGCAGTCTCACGAGGGGAGGCTATGGCCGGCGGGCCGGCGCCCGCGCTGCAGCCGCGTCAGCACCCCTCCGCGCGAGCGCACGCCCAGCAGCGCCCACCTCAGACGTAGACCGTCTCCAACGCCGCCTCGCCCTTTGACAGCTGCCGCGCGTGGGGCGGCAGCTCCCCGAGCGACTCGCCGTGGCGGCTGCGCGCCGCCTCGAGCGGCTCGCGCCCGATGACCTCCCCCTTGCGCACCAGGTGCCGCAGCAGGGGCCGGCCCGGCTCGCCCGCCGGCACGTCCGACCCGAGCCCGATGGCCTCCTGCCGGGCGACGCCGCTCTCGTCGTACCGGCGCGCCGCCCACTTGCGCCCGCCGCGGCTGGGCTTGCCCGCCGATGCCTTGGCGACCGGCTCGAGCGGCGCGCCGTCGTCCAGCGAGCGGGCACGGGCCGTCAGCTTGTAGACCAGCCCGGCGGTGGGCGCGCCGCTGCCCGTGACGAGCGAGGTGCCGACGCCGTACCCGTCGACGGGCGCGGCGGCCATCGCGGCCAGGGCGTACTCGTCGAGGTCGCTGGTGACGAGGATCCGGGTCTGCGCGGCCCCGAGCGAGTCCAGCAGCTCGCGGACCTCCTTGGCCTGGGTGATGAGGTCCCCGGAGTCCAGCCGGACCGCCCCGAGCGAGGGGCCGGCGGCGGCGACGGCCCGCCGGACCCCGCGCATCACGTCGTAGGTGTCGACGAGCAGCGTCGTGCCCGGGCCGAGCGCGGCCACCTGGGCGCGGAACGCCGCCTCCTCGTCGTCGTGCAGCAGGGTGAAGGCGTGCGCGCTCGTGCCCGCGGACGGCACGCCGTAGCGGCGCGACGCCTCCAGGTTGGACGTCGTCGCGAAGCCGGAGATGTACGCCGCCCGCGCCGCCGCCACCGCGGCCTGCTCGTGCGCCCGCCGCGAGCCCATCTCGATGCAGGGCCGGCCGGAGGACGCGCAGGTCATCCGGCTCGCGGCCGCGGCCACCGCGCTGTCGAAGTTGAGGATCGACAGGATGAGCGTCTCGAGCAGGACCGCCTCGGCGAAGGTGCCCTCGACGACGAGCAGCGGGGAGCCCGGGACGTAGGTCTCGCCCTCGCCGTAGCCCCAGATGTCGCCGCTGAAGCGGTAGTCCGCCACGGCGTCCCGCGTGGCGCGGTCCAGCCCCGCCCGCTCCAGCAGCTCGAGCTCGGCCGGGCCGAAGCGGAAGCCCTCGAGCGCGTCGAGCAGCCGCCCCGTGCCGGCGACCACGCCGTAGCGGCGTCCCTCGGGCAGGCGGCGGGCGAAGACCTCGAACACGCATCGCCGCTGGGCGGTGCCCGACTGCAGGGCCGCTTGGAGCATGGTCAGCTCGTAGTGGTCGGTCAGGAGCGCGGTCGAGGAGTTGGTCGCGTTTCCCACGGCCGGAGCGTACGCGCGGGCAGGTGCGGCGCCCGACGTGCCCGCCCCGAGGGCGGCGCTGTCTAGGCTGGGCCCGTGTCCACCGCCCCTGTCGAGACCGCGCGCCCCGAGGCCGGCCTGGACGAGGACCTCGTCGCCCGGCTGGACAAGCCGTGGGTGACGATCGTGTGGAACGACCCGGTCAACCTCATGTCCTACGTCACCTGGGTGTTCCAGCAGTACTTCGGCTACTCCAAGGAGAAGGCCGCCGAGCTGATGATGGACGTGCACCACAAGGGCCGGGCCGTCGTCTCCAACGGGTCCCGGGAGGAGATGGAGCGCGACGTGGAGGCCATGCACGGCTACGGGCTGTGGGCCACGCTCCAGCACGACGAATGAGGAGTGGCGCGGTGGGAAGCGGCGTGCGGCGATGAGCCTGCGGGACAAGTTCCGCCGGCGGCGCGACGGCACGATCGAGGCGCGCTTCGACGAGGTCGACGAGCAGCTCCTGCGCGCGGTCCTGTCCGACGTGCTCGAGCTGCTGGACGACGGCGAGGCCCCCACCCATGAGGACCCGCTGGCGGCGGCCCTCGGCATCGGCGTCGCCACCACGCCTCCGGACGACCCGGCGCTGCGGCGGCTGCTGCCCGACGCGTACGCCGACGACGAGGCGGCCGCGGGGGAGTTCCGCCGCTACACCGAGCGCGGGCTGCGCGAGCGCAAGCGCACCGCGGCCCGGGTCGCGCTCGCGTCCCTCGACACGGGGAACGGGGTCCGCGAGCTCGACGAGGAGCAGGCGCTGGCCTGGCTCGGCGCGCTCAACGACGTACGCCTCGCGCTCGGCACCCGGATCGGGGTCAGCGAGGACTGGGACGAGCGCGCGGCCGGCCTGGCCGACGACGACCCGCTGGGCTACGCGTTCGCGGTCTACGACCACCTGACGTGGCTGCAGGAGCTGCTCGTCCAGGCGATCGGGGAGCCGAGCGGGGGGCCGGGCGCGGTGCGCAACTAGGCTGGCCCGCGTGTTGCGTATCGACCGCGCCGCGTACGACGCGATTGTTGCCCACGCCCGGCGCGACCATCCGGACGAGGCGTGCGGCGTGGTCGCCGGCGCGGCCGGGAGCGACCGGCCCGCGCGGGTGATCGAGATGCTCAACGCCGCCCGCTCGCCGACGTTCTACGAGTTCGACTCGATGGAGCAGCTGCGGGTCTGGCGCGAGATGGACGACCGCGACGAGGAGCCGGTCGTGATCTACCACTCGCACACCGCCACCGAGGCGTATCCGTCGCGCACCGACGTCACTCTGGCTCAGGAGCCCGGCGCGCACTACGTGCTGGTCTCGACGCGCGAGCCCGACACGGTGGAGTTCCGGTCCTACCGCATCGTGGACGGCGAGGTGACCGAGGAGCCGGTCGAGGTCACCGACGGTGGGGACACCACCGCGCTCACGGAATAGGGGCGGGCCGGCCGGCCGTTGCGACGCTGGTGCGGCCGCGGCGGGGCGGGCGCGCGCGAAGTGCTGCAACCGAGAAGGTGGAGAGGGCGAAGATGGCTGTCGAGGTACGGATCCCGACGATCCTGCGTCAGTACACGGACGGCGCGAAGTCGGTCGAGGGGTCGGGCGCGACGCTGGCCGAGCTCATCACCGACCTCGAGTCGCGCCACCCGGGCCTGAAGGACCGGCTGGTCGAGGGCGATGCCCTGCGCCGCTTCGTCAACGTCTACCTCAACGACGAGGACGTCCGGTTCCTCGGCGGCCTGCAGGCCACGGTCGACGACGGCGACGCCGTGACGGTGCTCCCCGCCGTCGCGGGCGGCTGACCTTCCCGCGCTCGTGCGCTACGACTCGCTGCTCGACTCGGTCGGCCGTACGCCGCTGGTCGGGCTGCCCCGGCTGTCCCCGTCCCCGGACGTGCGGCTGTGGGCCAAGCTCGAGGACCGCAACCCCACCGGCTCGGTGAAGGACCGGCCGGCGCTGGCGATGGTCGAGCGGGCCGAGGCCGACGGCACGCTGAAGCCCGGGATGACGATCCTGGAGCCGACCTCGGGCAACACCGGGATCGCGCTCGCCATGGCGGCCAAGCTCAAGGGCTACCGCATCGTCTGCGTCATGCCGGAGAACACCTCGGCCGAGCGCGCCCAGCTGCTGCGCATGTGGGGGGCGGAGATCTCCTTCTCGCCCGCGGCGGGCGGGTCCAACGAGGCCGTTCGCGTCGCCAAGCTCATGGCCGCCGAGCACCCGGACTGGGTGATGCTCTACCAGTACGGCAACCCGGGCAACGCGCTCGCGCACTACGAGACGACCGGCCCCGAGCTGCTCGAGGACCTGCCCGAGATCACTCACTTCGTGGCCGGCCTCGGCACGACCGGCACTCTCATGGGCGTCGGGCGCTACCTGCGCGAGAGGGTGCCGGGCGTCGAGATCGTCGCCGCCGAGCCGCGCTACGGCGAGCTGGTCTACGGGCTGCGCAACCTCGACGAGGGGTTCGTCCCGGAGCTCTACGACGCCTCCGTGCTCACCACCCGCTTCTCGGTGGGGCCGCGTGACGCGCTCAAGCGCACCCGCGAGCTGCTCACGCAGGAGGGCATCTTCGCCGGCATCTCCACCGGGGCGATCCTGCACGCCGCGCTGGGTGTCGCCCGCAAGTGCGTCAAGGAGGGGCGGCGCGCCGACATCGCGCTCATCGTCTGCGACGGCGGCTGGAAGTACCTCAGCACCGGCGCGTACGACATGGAGCTCGACGAGGCCGAGGACGCGCTCGAGGGCCAGCTCTGGGCGTGAGCCGGCTCAGCGGCGCCCGGCGATGACCTCCCGGTAGGCGCGGTCGTACGCCGCCGCCATGGCGGTGTCCGAGAACGCCGTACGGGCGCGCTCGCGGCCGGCGGCGCCGAGCCGTGCGCGCAGCTCTCGGTCCGCCGCCAGCTCGCGCAGCGCGGACGCCAGGCCGCCGACGTCCTCGGGCTCGACGAGCAGCCCGGTCCGCCCGTGCTGGACCACCTCGCCGACCGCGCCCACCCGCGTCGCGAGCACCGGCAGGCCGGCGTGCATCGCCTCGAGCACGACGAGCGGCATCGCCTCGTTGCGGGAGGGAGCCACGAGCACGTCGACGGTGGCGAGGAAGCTCTCCGGCGCGGGGGCCCAGCCCGAGAAACGCACCCGGTCGCCCACCCCCAGCCGGGCCGCGAGCTTCTCCAGCGCGGCCCGCTCGCTGCCGTCCCCGGCGACCGTGAGCCCGAGCCCGGGGGCCTGGACGAGCGCGTGCAGCAGCACGTCGACGCCCTTCTGCCGCTCCAGCCGGGCCAGCACGCCGAGCAGGGGCGGGTCCCGCTGCTCGTGCGCGGGCCCGGGATGTGGCGGGACGCCGTTCGGGATCGTCCGCACGCTGCCCGGCCGCAGTCCGCAGAAGCGCTCGACGGCCCGCGCGGCGGCGGTGCCGACCGCCACCCGGCGGGCGCTGGCGCGGGTCGTCAGCCGCTGCACCGCCCGCCCGCGCCAGGTGAGCCCGGGGGCCGGCAGGTGGTCCACCAGCACGAACGGCAGCCGGAGGGTGGCCGCGGCCAGGATCGCCGGGCGGCAGTCCACCGCGTCGGGCAGGTTGACGTGCACGACGTCGGGACGCGCCCGGCGCAGGGCGGCACGCAGCGGGCGCACCCGCATCGGGACGGCCACCGCCGCCGCGCCCGGCCGCCGCGCGACGACGTCGGCGAGCACCCGCGGGTCGGCGCCCAGCACGGTGACGTGCACCGTGGGCGGAAGCGCTCCCAGCAGGAACTGCAGGAAGCGCTCCGCGCCGCCCAGCTGCGTGGAGTGGGCCACGACGCAGAGCCGGTACGCCCCGGAGCGCATGTCAGCGGGGCCCGGGCGCATCGTGCGGGCCGACGGGCAGGAACCGGGCCAGCACCTCGCGGACCGCCGCGGCCGAGGCCTCGGGGGCGTACCGCTCGGCGTGCAGGTCCCGCCCCGCCCGCCCCAGCTCCCGGGCCAGCGTCGGGTCGTCCAGCACCCGGACGCAGGCGTCGGCCAGCTCCGCGGGGTCGTCGCCCACGAGCAGGTGCCGGCCGTCGACCACGGACAGCCCCTCGCGCGCGAGCGGCGTGCTGACGACGGGCACCTCGTGGGCGAACGCCTCGAGGATCTTGATCCGGGTGCCGCCGCCGTAGCGGATCGTCGCGAGGGCCAGGGCGGCGCGCGAGAGCTCGGGCCCGACGTCGGGCACCTCGCCCACGACGTCGACGCCGGGAAGCCCGCCGAGGTCGGCCAGCAGCTCCTCAGCGAAGCGGCCGACCAGGCGCAGCCGCGCGTCCGGGACCTTCTCGCGCAGCAGCGGCAGCACCTGTCGTGCCGCGAAGGCGGCCGCGTCCACGTTCGGCAGGTACGAGTACGTCCCGATCATCAGCAGGGTGGGCCGGCCGTCGGGCCGCCGCACGTAGCCCGGCGCCGGGTAGGGGTAGACGTTCGGCACGACGGCCGCCCGCGGGGTGCGCAGCCGGCGGCGGTCCAGCTCGCTGCACACGACCAGCGCGTCGGCCTGCTGGCTGGCGCGCTGCTGGACGTGCCACCAGAGCGGCAGCTCGATCCGGCGCTGCAGCCGCACCAGCCCGCGGGTGACCGGGGTGTCGGCCGGCAGGCAGAGGAACGTGCGCGCCTTCGAGGTCTCCACGTCGTCCATGTCGATCACGCGGTGCCGGGCGCGCACCGCGCGCTGCAGGCTCAGCGCATGGTCGGTGGCCCCGAACCACACCAGGTCGTACGTCGTGGACCGGAGCGGGGCCATCGCCCTGCGCGCGCTGCCCCAGCGCGGCACCGCCACCTGCCAGGGAACGGCACGGGTGAGCGCGACGACGGCGGCCACGGGCTTCGGGCGCAGCGGCCCGTCGTGCTGGACGCAGCGCCGGGCGCGGACGCCCGGAGGCAGCGGCTGCGCGACGGGTGGCCCGGCGAACAGCACCACGACGTCCAGGTCCACCTCCGGCAGGGCGGCGAGGGCCCGCAGCGTGGCGGACGCCCGCATCCGCTTGCCGCCGTTGGCCGGCCACGGCCGGTCGGGCACGGTCAGGAGCACCGACAGGCGGCGGTCGCGGTCCTGCCCCGCCGCCGGTAGCCGGCGGGGGAGCCGGACGTCCCCCGGCCCCAGCCAGGTCGTGCGCTCCCGCGCCTGCAACCGCCGGCGCACCACGCTGGGCAGCGCGTACGCGGCGGCGGCGAGCGCGCGCGAGCGCGGCGCCTGCTCCCGGTCGGCGAGCACGGCCCGGGCAGCCGCCCGCGGGTCCCCGGCCGGGTCGAGCAGGGCGCGCTTCAGCTCGTGCCGGGCCGCCGTCCGCGTGTGCTGCGCAGCCGCCGCCAGCGCGGTGCGGCGCTCCCGCACGGTCAGCTCGAGCCGGTCACACGCTTCGGTGAGCAGGGCTGCGATGCTGCGGGCCATCGCCGGCCGGTCGGAGCTGAGACTGGTCTCCTGCAGGTGGTAGACCGCGAGCGGCTCGGGGACCAGGCCGATGCGGGAGCCCGTGTGGACCATGCGGATCCAGCAGTCCCAGTCGGTGGCGTGCGCGATGCGCTCGTCGAAGCCGCCGACGGCGAGGAACGCCGACCGCCGCAGGACGACGTGCCCGAAGACGAAGTTGCGCTCGAGGATCGCGCGCCGCTGGTCCTCGAAGGCGAAGGGGTAGTGCGGCCCGTACCACCGGCCGAGCCGGCGCCCGTCGTGGGAGAGGTAGGCGTCGGTCGTCACCAGGTCCAGGCCCGGCCGGTCGGCGAGCAGGCCGGCGACCGCGGCGAGTCGGCCGGGCAGGAACTCGTCGTCGGCGTCGAGGACGGCCACCCATTCGGTACGCGCGGCGCGCACGGCGGTGTTCTTGGCTCCCGCCTCCCCACGGTTCTGCGCGTGGCGAAGGACGCGGACACGGGGCCCGAAGCCGGCGAGGACCTCGACGCTGTCGTCGTCGGACGCGTCGTCGCAGACGACGACCTCCGCCGGTGCCGGGTCCTGGAGCAGGGCCGAGCGCACTGCTCGCGCGATCGTGCCCGCCGCGTTGTGGCAGGCGATCACCACGGTGATGCCGGGCCCTGGAGATGGGCTCATTCAAGTGCCCGCGCCGGCCCGCATGGCCGGATGCTAGTGGCGGCAGCGGACTCCGGTCGAGATTCCCTGAGAGATTCCTGAGTCTCGAGTGGAGCCTCCCGCGCGAGCCACCGAGATCGTCACGCTGCACGGGGTGGTCAGTCGCTCACCGTGACGAACATCGGCTGCGCGTCCTGCGCCGCAGATGTGCCACGAAGGTCGTGCAGATGCAGGTGTCGACCCCTGTGCCCGCGTGGAGGGCGTACCTCGGACGGGTGAGGCATCCCGAGGCGAACCTCACTGTTGCCCGGATTTCTCCACGTGACCTGGGCCACTCGGGCGACATCGAGCCGCGGTCACTCGTCCGGCGGACCGTAGATTGCCCCGGCAACTACGGGAAGTGGAACGGGGACTCGTGTGATGCGGGGGCTTTTCGTGCCGCGCGAAAGTGCTGCAATCAGGGCATCGGCGGCGCTCACTGGGCGGCGGCACGGTATCGACGGCCTCCGGGCCGTCTGCTGCCTGGCCATCATCCTCTTTCACAGCTGGGACTTCGCCGGTCGGCCGAGGGCGTACGGGCTCGGGCTGATCGGCGCGCTCGACGTGCGCAACGAGTTGTTCATGGCCATCAGTGGGTTCTGCCTCTTCTTGCCGTTGGCCACCCGTCCCGAGCGTCTAGCCGCCTTTTCCGCACGGGAATTCCTGATGGCGCGGTTCCGGCGAATCGCGCCGGCCTATTATGCCGCCATCGCCCTCTCTCTGGTCCTACCCTTCGTGGCGCTCGGGCTGCTCCGGGCCACGGGAGCCGGCCCGGGGTGGGTCTCGTTCCCCGCGCAGGTGGACCTGCTCACCCAGTTCCGCTACTCGTTCCCGAGCGCGCCGGACCTGCTCGCCCACCTGTTCTTCGTCCACACCTTCTTCGACAGCTACTGGGACGGCATCAGCGGCAACCTCTGGTTCATGGGCCTCGAGGCGCAGTTCTACGTCGTCTTCCCCCTCGTCGTCCTGGCCTACCGGCGCTACGGCGACCGCACCCTGGCGGCCGTGCTCGGCCTGGCCCTGGCCTACTCCGTGGCCGTCTCCGCGTTGGTGCCCGACGCGTCGGAGCGGGCCTTCCGCATGTCCGCGCTCGGGGGCGGGATCATGTTCGCGGTCGGCATCTGGGCGGCGGTCTCGCTTCCCCGCCTGCGGCCCGGGATGTCGCGGCGGCGGGAGGGCGCGCTGCTGGCGGGCGTCCTCGCCACCGTGGGCAGTGCCGTCAGCTGGGCCGACCGTGCGCCGCTCGGCCTGCCGTTGCGGTCGGTCCTGCTCGCCGCCGGCTTCTGGGGCCTCGTGTCGCTGGCCGCCACCCCCGCCACCCGCACCGCCCGGCTGCTCTCGATCCGGCCGCTGACCCGCCTCGGGCTCATCTCCTACAGCGTCTACCTCGTGCACCACGTCACGCTCTTCTTCGTCTGGCAGGCCGGCTGGCAGCTCGGGCTGGCGCGACAGGGGCTGTCACCCCTCGCGCTGGAGCTGACCGTCGGAGTTGCCGTCGTCCTCGCCGTCGCCTACCCCTTCCATCTCGCTTTCGAGCGGCCGTTTCTGAGCAGGCGCAGCGCTTCCACGTCGTCCAGCGGCTCCGGAAGCGCGGCGCCCGAGTCACCGGGGAGCGCGGGGGAGCTCCGCCCGGCCGTGGCCCCGGCGGCCGCTGCGTCCCCCGCGACCGCGGTCATCCCCGCTCCTCGACGGGGCGGGACGGTGGGCCTCCGGCAGGGGACCGGGCAGAGTGCCAGAAGCGGCACCTGAAGGCGGCTTCCTGCTCTAGGGTCGCCCCGCGGCGGGCCTCGTGCCCCTGACCCCCGAACTGCGGAGCAGGCGATGAGCAGCGAGCACAACGAGGCATCCCCCACGCCGCGCTCGACGGCGAGCCGGCGCACCGTCCTGCGGACGGCTCTGCTCGGCGCCGGGGCGGTCGCGACCGTGCCGCTCGTGGCGCAGCCGGCCACCGCCGCGACGGGCAGCGGCACGGCCGGCGCCACCGACACCGGCGCGCCACCGGCCCTGCGCGCGGCGCGCGCCGCGCTCGCCCTGCGGGCGGTCGCGCCCGTACGCATCGTCGCCATCGGCAGCAGCACCACCGCCGGCAACAACGCCGGGACCGCGGAGAAGCGCTGGCTGACCTTGTTCTCCCGACAGCTTCACGCCCGGCTCCTCGTAGCCACCGGTGGCGTCTTCACCCCCGGAGTGAACGCCGGGCTCCTGCGCGAGAGCGAGTGGGTGTTCTCCGGCTCGACGGCGACCGTGTACGCCGGCCTCGCCCTCGCGACCCGGCTGTCCGCCGGCGCATCGATGACCCACACCGCCCGGCGGGCCACGGCCTTCACCGTGCTGCACGGCCAGGGGCCGGGAGCCGGCGCGTTCACCGTACGCATCGACGGCGGCGCTCCCGTCACCGTCACTCCCGCAACCTCGGGGGTGGACCGCAGTGACGGGTCGTGGACCTCCGGAAGCCTCGCACCCGGCCAGCACACGATCACGATCACGGCCCTCGGCGCCGTGACGGTGGACGGGCTCTACTCCCACGACGGGGACGTGTCGGCAGGCATCCAGGCCTACAACGGGGGCGTCGGCGGCGCGACCGTGGCGACCTTCCTCGGCAAGGCTCCCGTCGCGCAGCGCCTGGCCCAGCTCAAGCCCGCGATCGTGCTGCTCATGCAGGGCTCGAACGACTACGCGGGAGGGGTGTCGATCGCCACCTTCAAGGCCCAGCTCCTGCAGCAGGTCGCGGAGATCAAGGCCGCGGCCGGCCCGGTGTGCATCGCCCTCGTCTCCATGCACCAGCGCGGCGGCGTCACCAGCCCGCTCCGGTGGACGGACTACACGACGGCCATGGCCGAGGTCGCGGCCACGGACCCCGCCCGGCTCCTGTTCATCGACACGCACCCCGTGTTCGCGTCCGTGGACGTCGCGGGCGCGGACCCCCTGGACCTGCTCAGCGCCGATCAGGTCCACCTCAACGAGCCCGGCCTGCAGCTCTACGCCGACCTGCTGGCGGACGTCTTCTGCCAGCCGGTCGCGGGCATCGGCACGGCGGCTGTCCCTCCCGTCCCGCCGCCCCCGGCGCCGGCTGCGGTCGACCTCGACTTCACCGCCATGGCGGACACCGCCGTGCTGCCGGCCCCGCTCGTCGTCAACGAGGCGAGCCGGCCGACGGTGATCAGGAACGGCCGGCTGTGCACTCCGACCGCCAACTTCGAGGGACAGGGCGTCCACTTCGAGCTTCCCGGCTCCGGCTACGGGACGCTCACCGTCGAGTTCTCCAACCCGAGCGGCGTCGCGCTCGGGGTGCCGGGCTCGGGTGACGTGTCCTCCCTGCAGCACCGTGGGAACCACATGTGGGTCTTCGGCAGCGCGCCCTGGCCGCCCAGGGACTCCTTCGCCCTGCCGAGCGGCGGCTCCGCGCCGACGTACGCGGTGCGTACCTTCCCGCCGTCGAGCTCCCGTCCCAACGGCTACGCCGAGGTGTCGGTGGGCGGCGCGGTCGTCCACACGTTCGTCTTCGCGAACGGCGGCGGCCTCGGGGCCCGGCGGACGGCCTCGGTGTCGATCGACTCCAGCGCCGGGGCCGTCACGCGCATCCGCTTCGTCCCCGACGGCGCGCTAGCCTGACCGCTCGGCACCGTCAGGGAGGCGAGGGCTGTGCAGGTCACCGTCGTCGGCTGCTCGGGCTCGCTCCCGGCGCCCGGGAACGCCGCCAGCTGCTACCTCGTCGAGGCCGGCGGCACCAAGCTCGTGCTCGACGTGGGCAGCGGGGCGCTCGGCCCGCTGCAGGCCGCGACGTCGCTGACGGACGTGGACGCGGTCGTCCTGAGCCACCTGCACCCCGACCACTGCATGGACCTCTGCGGCTGGTACGTCTTCGCGCGCTACCACCCGGACGTGCTGCGCTCCGGCCGGCCCGGCCCCCGGCTGCGGGTCTACGGGCCGAGCGGCACGCTGGCGCGGCTCGCGGGCGCCTACGGCGGGGTCGGGCCCGAGCAGATGGCGGCCGTCTTCGACGTGGTGGAGCTGCAGGACGGCGAGACGTACCAGATTGGCGAAATGCGCTTCACCGTAGCCCGCGTCGCCCATCCGGTCGAGGCCTACGCCACTCGCGTCGAGCACGGCGGGTCCTCGCTGGCCTACTCCGGCGACACCGGCCGCAGCGACGCGCTGGTCCGGCTCGCCGCCGACGTGGACCTGCTGCTGTGCGAGGCGTCCTTCCTCGTCGGCGTGGACGACGAGGCGCCGGAGGGGCTGCACCTGACCGCCCGCGACGCGGGGGAGCACGCGGCCCGGGCCCGGGCGCGCCGGGTGCTGCTGACCCACGTGCCGCCCTGGGGCGACCCCGTGCGGGCGCTGGCCCAGGCCCGCTCGGCCTACCCGGGGCCGCTCGCGCTGGCGCGGGCCGGTGACGTCCACCAGGTGCGGCCGCGTCGCTAGGCTGCCGGGATGCCTCGCCCCGACGGCCGCACCGCCGACCAGCTCCGTCCCGTCACCTTCACCCGCGGATGGCTCGACCACGCCGAGGGCAGCGTGCTCGTGGAGTTCGGGCGCACCCGCGTCCTGTGCTCCGCGAGCGTCACCGAGGGGGTCCCGCGCTGGCGCAAGGGCAGCGGCCTGGGCTGGGTGACGGCCGAGTACGCCATGCTCCCGCGCAGCACCAACACCCGCAGCGACCGCGAGTCGGTCAAGGGCAAGATCGGCGGCCGCACCCACGAGATCTCCCGCCTGATCGGCCGCTCCCTGCGCGCGGTCGTCGACGAGAAGGCGCTCGGCGAGAACACCATCGTGCTCGACTGCGACGTGCTGCAGGCCGACGGGGGCACGCGCACCGCTGCCATCACCGGCGCCTACGTCGCCCTCGCCGACGCGGTGAGCTGGCTGCGCGAGCGCAAGCTGCTCAAGGGCGAGCCGCTGCGGGGTAGCGTCTCGGCCGTCAGCGTCGGCATCATCGCCGGCGAGCCGCGGCTGGACCTCTGCTATGAGGAGGACGTGGCCGCCGGCACGGACATGAACGTGGTGATGACCGGCGACGGGACGTTCGTCGAGGTGCAGGGAACTGCCGAGGGGGCGCCGTTCGACCGGGCCGAGCTGGACTCGCTGCTCGAGCTCGCGGCCGGAGGCTGCACCCAGCTGGGCGTCCTGCAGCTCGAGGCCCTGGGGCGTTGACGATGGCCGCCCGCGTCGTCCTCGCGACCCGCAACGCGCACAAGGTCGAGGAGGTCCGCCGCATCCTCGAGGCCGCCGGGGTGGACGGTGTCGAGCTGCTGTCGCTCGACGGGTTCGACGCCCCCGAGGTCGTCGAGGACGGCGCGACGTTCGTGGAGAACGCCGTGCTGAAGGCTCGCTCGGCCGTCGCGGCCACCGGGCTGCCCGCGCTCGCCGATGACAGCGGGATCGCGGTCGACGCCCTCAACGGCATGCCCGGGGTGCTGAGCGCCCGGTGGAGCGGAGGGCGCGGGGACGCGGCCAACGTCGACCTGCTGCTCGCCCAGGTCGCCGACGTCCCCGACGAGCGGCGTGGCGCCTCGTTCGTCTGCGCGGTCGCGCTCGCGCTGCCCGACGGCACGCTCGTGACGGAGGAGGGCGTGGTCGCCGGGACGCTGCTGCGCGAGCGGCGCGGCACCGGCGGGTTCGGCTACGACCCGGTGTTCGTGCCGCTGGGGCACGAGCAGTCGACCGCCGAGCTCAGCCCAGCGGAGAAGGACCGGCTGTCGCACCGAGGCCTGGCGCTGCGCGCCCTCGCCCCGCGGCTGGCGGAGCTGGGGCGCGCAGCGGGCTGAGCAGGCGCAGGAGCGGAGGTCAGCCGCGCGGCTGCACCTCCGCCATCGGGCCCCATCCGCTGAGGTCGGGGGAGTCGACGTACATGATCTCCGGGGTCCGGCTCACGTAGTCGGGGAACGCCGCCGTCGCGGTCCTGAAGTGCTCGGAGCCGACGTGCTCGGAGCCGGCGGCCGCGTCCCGGAAGCCTTCGACGAGCATCCACGTCGAGGGGTCCTCCACGCTGCGCGACCACTCGAAGAACTCGTTGCCCGGCTCGGCGCGGGTCGCCTCGGTGAACTCGCGGACCAGCTCGGGCCAGCGGTCGGCGTACTCGTCCCGGACATGCCACTTCACGACGATGAGAATCACCGGTCGATGCTAGCCGCGCCGGTCCGCGGCCGGCTCCGGGAGCCGTGCGGCCGTGTCGCGCGTACGCCCTCAGAGCGAGCTGAGCTCGACCACCTTGTTGCCCTTCGGCGCCTCTGCGGTCACTCCGCCGGTGCCGTAGTTGTAGACCATGATCGGGTTGTCACCCCCGGCCGGTGCGATCGCCTTCGGCAGCGGCTTGCCGGCCGCCGCGACGAGCACCCGGGGCGATGCCGGCGTACCGGCGATCTCCACGGTCTCGACCCCGCGGTAGGCCTGCCGGGCCACGACCTTCGGTGAGGCGACGGTGAGCGAGCTGGCCGGGTCCAGCAGGTCGAGCACGACGGGGATGCGCTCGTCCCCGACCGGCGCGCTCACCCACTTCTTCTCCAGCGCCTCCGCCTTGCTCGCGTCGATGCCGAGCAGCGGCAGGAACTCCGGCTCCGGCTTGAAGTAGACGGTCCGGCCGATGCGCACGACCTTGGACTTGCGCCCGTCGACGGTGACCGACCCCTGCGCACGGTCCCAGCCGGCGCTGAAGCTGACCGAGTAGCCGACCGACCCGACGTAGCCGTCACCCTTGATCTGGTAGGACCCGACGTCCTGCACCGCGGCCCGCGCGCGCGACAGCCACTGGGCTGCGGTCGGACCCTTGGCCGGGCGCGGCGTCGCGGGCCCGGTCGTCCGGGGCGTCCCTCCCGCGTGAGGCGTGGCGGGCGCCGTCGGGGTCAGGGGCGGCGACGCCACCGGGCTGGACGGCGGCGCCGTCGTGGCCGCGGTCGTGGGGCCGACCTGGGCAGCGGCGAAGGCACGGTCGGCGGCGTCGTCGGGCTCGCCGCCGCAGCCGGACAGGACGAGGGCGGCAGCGGCGGACGCGAGCACGAGCCGGGTGGCGGGGGCCGACGGACGGAGCACGACGGGGGAACCTCCTGGGGCGGGCGGCGACGGGTCAGGCGCAGGTGACGTTGGACAGCCGAGCGCCACCGGACACCGTGTTGTCGCAGCGGACGGTGTTCGGCTCGGCCGTGTCGACGTTGATCGCCAGGCCGTCCGGCCCGACGACCGCCCTGTTGCGGGAAAAGACGTTTCCCTTGCCCCAGCCGTCCAGGATGCTGTGGACCTGGAAGCCGTCCCGGCGGGTGTTCCTGCCGACGTTCCCGGTGACGACCCAGCCGTTGCCCTTCACGTCGACCCACGAGTCCGCGTACTGGTCGGCGGTGGAGAGCGCCCTGCCGTCGAAGCGGTTGCCGACGAGCCGGCCGCCCGATGTGCCCTCCTTGATGTCCACGCTCTCCGCGGTCGTCGCGCTGACCGTGTTGCGCGAGATCACGTTGCCGTCGCTGCGGTCGGGCTTGCCGCCGGAGTACTTGCCCCAGTTGCTCTGCGCGGATCCGACGTAGATCCCTTCACCGAAGCGCTCTTCCTTCAAGCCGGTCCGGCGGATCGTGTTGCCGGTGACCGTGTTGCGCTTGCTGAACGAGCGCAGGTGCAGCGCCTCGTGCCCCACCCGCTCGATGAGCAGCCCGGCGAGCACCGAGTCCGTCGTTCGGTCGGCCATGAGCCCCTTGAGCCCGCCGCGGATGGTGAGCCCGCGTACCTCGACGTGGTGCACGCCCTCGAGGTGCAGGGTGTTGCCCTTCAGGCCGGCCTTGCCCCGGAGCACGGCCCCGCGGCCGCCGCAGAGGCGGAGCGGCTTGCCGGCCCGTCCCGAGCGCTCGATCGTGAACGGCCCCTGGTAGGCCCCGTTCGCCAAGCCGATCGTGGTCCCGGGCCCGGCCTCCCGCAGCGCCTTCTTCAGCCCGTCCGTGCTCGAGACCGTCACCGTCGCCCTCGGGCAGCCGGCGGGGGCGGCGTAGGCCGGGGCGGCCGGGAGCGCCAGCGCCGCTCCGACCACCGCGGCGACGCTCACCGCGACGGGCACGGCGAGGGGCAGGGCACGAGGGAGCGGGCGCGGAGCACGGAGCATGCCCCCAGTCTCCGGTACGCCCGCCGCTGCCGGGAGGGTAGTCATCCCATCGTCACCCGCTGGACGGGAAATGTCCGGGTGCGCCCCGGGCCGTGCGCGTGCCCGCACCGCGCCCCTCGCCGCGCCGCGGCCCGCCCGCCCTTGGCAGGATGGTGCAATGAGCACACCACCCGACGACCCTCCCTCCAGACGCGTGGCGCCGTCCCGGTCCGGCGCCACATGACGGTCGCCCTGGTCTCGCTCGCCCTGGCACTGGTGCTGGTGGTCGCCTGCGGGGCCTACGTCGCCGCCGAGTTCTCGCTCCTCACCGTCGACCGGGCGAGCGTCGAGAAGGCCGCCGAGTCCGGCGACCGGGGGGCACAGGGAGTGCTGGAGGGGCTGCGCTCGCTGTCGACGCAGCTGTCCGGCGCGCAGGTGGGCATCACGGTCACCAACCTGCTCATCGGCTACCTGTCCGAGCCCGCCATCGCCCGCCTGATCGAGCCGCTCGTGGAGGCCGTCAGCGACTCCGAGCGAGCCGTCCGCACCGTGTCCGTGACGCTCGCGCTCGTGCTGGCCACCGTGCTGACCATGGTCTTCGGCGAGCTCGTGCCCAAGAACCTCGCCATCGCCCGCCCGATCGAGACGGCCAAGTCCGTCCAGCGCTTCTCCCGGGTCTCGACCGCGGTCACCGGCCCCGCGATCCGGCTGCTCAACGGCACGGCCAACGCGCTGCTGCGCCGGCTCGGCGTCGAGCCGCAGGAGGAGCTCGCGTCCGCCCGCTCGCCGCAGGAGCTGGTCTCGCTCGTGCGCAGGTCAGCCGAGCAGGGGACGCTCGAGGCCGAGACCGCCGTCCTGCTCCAGCAGAGCTTCGCCTTCGGCGAGCGTCGCGCCCGCGACGCCATGACGCCCCGCGTCCAGATGCACACGCTCGCCGACGACGCCACCCTCGCGGACGTCGTGGCCGGGGTGAACGAGACCGGTCGCTCGCGCTTCCCGGTGGTGCGCGGGGCCGCCGACGACGTGATCGGCGTGGTCCACGTCAAGCACGCGCTCGCCGTGCCGCACGAGCGGCGCTCCCGGGTGCCCGTCACCTCCGTCATGGCCGAGCCGGTCCTCGTGCCGGACACCCTCGAGCTCGACCCTCTGCTGGACATCCTCAAGCAGGGCCTGCAGGCCGCCATCGTCATCGACGAGTTCGGGGGAGTGGCAGGCATCGTCACGCTCGAGGACCTGATCGAGGAGCTCGTCGGCGACGTCATCGACGAGCACGACGAGCGGGCCTCGCCGGTGCGCCGCCTCGCCGACGGCTCGTGGTCGCTGTCCGGCCAGCTGCGCCCGGACGAGGCGTCCCGCCACGTCGGGGTGGAACTGCCCCAGGACGAGGACTACGAGACGATCGCCGGCCTGGTCAGCGCCGAGCTTGGCCGGCTGCCCGAGGTCGGCGACGCGGTCGAGATCGAGGCCCCGCTCAGCGGCGGCCTGGCCTCCGAGACCGTCGTCCTGCGCGTCGCGGCCATGGACGGGCACCGGGTGGACCGCATCGAGCTCGCCGTCGGCGTACCGCGCGACAGCACCGGTGAGAGGGAGGCCCGATGAGCGGGGAGCTCGCGATCGCGATCGCGGTCGGCCTGCTGCTCGGCAACGCGTTCTTCGTGGGCGCGGAGTTCGCGCTCGTCGGCGCCCGCCGCTCGGCGATCGAGCCGCGGGCCGAGGCGGGGTCGCGCGCCGCCCGCACGACCCTGCGTGCGATGGAGGAGATCTCCCTCCTGCTGGCCGGCGCCCAGCTCGGGGTCACGGTCTGCTCACTGGGGCTCGGCTCGCTCGGTGAGCCCGCCGTCGCGCACTACATCGAGATCCCGCTCGAGCACGTGCACGTGCCCGAGGCGCTGCTGCACCCGATCGCCTTCGTCATCGCCCTGACGATCGTGGCGTTCCTGCACATCGTGCTCGGGGAGATGGTGCCGAAGAACCTCGCCCTGGTCGGCCCGGACCGGGCGGCCGTCGTCCTCGGCCCCGCGCTCATGGTGGTCGTGCGCGCGCTCCACCCGGTGATCGTCGCGCTCAACGCGCTGGCCAACGCCAGCCTCCGGGTGGCCCGGATCCAGCCGAAGAACGAGGTGACCAGCGCGTTCACCCGGGACGAGGTGGCCGGGCTGGTCGAGGAGTCGCGTCGGGAGGGCCTGCTGGAGGAGGACGAGGAGCGGCTGATCAAGGGGGCGCTCAGCTTCGAGGAGCGCGGCGCCCGCTCGGTCCTGCTGCCGACGGCCTCGCTGACGGCCATCGAGCCGGGGCTGACCCGGGCGCAGGTGGAGGAGCTGTCGGCTCGCACGGGGTACTCCCGCTTCCCGGTGCGCGACGGCGCCGGTGGGTTCAGCGGCTACGTGCACGTCAAGGACGTCCTCGAGGTCGACCCCGCGCGGCGGGCCGCGCCGCTGCCTCCGGAGGCCGTACGCCCGCTCCCCGCGGTGCGGGACAACGACCCGCTGCGCGAGGTCCTCACCGTCATGCAGCGCACGGGCTCGCACCTGGCCCGCGTGCTCGACGGGGCCGGCACCGTGGTCGGCGTCGTGGCCCTCGAGGACGTCATCGAGGAGCTGGTGGGCGAGATCCGCGACGAGACGCAGAAGCTGCGCCGCTAGCCCTCGCGCGGGCGGCTCCGGGACGTACGAGCCCGGTACGGCGAACGGCCGCAGCGGCTGCAGGAGCAGCCGCTGCGGCCGTTCGGCCGAGCGAAGGGTCAGGCGGGGACGGGAGCGGCCTCCCGCTGCCGGCCCGGGACCTCGACCGGGGTGCCGTCCACGGGGAGCGCGAAGCCGTCGCTGCCGCGCGGGGCGTCGTAGACCGCCTTGTCGAGGATGCCCTCGCGCTTGGCCACGATCGCGGGGACGAGAGCCTGGCCGGTCACGTTCAGCGCGGTGCGGCCCATGTCCAGGATCGGGTCGATCGCCAGCAGCAGGCCGACGCCCTCGAGCGGCAGCCCGAGCGTCGAGAGCGTGAGCGTCGTCATGACGGTCGCGCCGGTGGTGCCGGCCGTCGCCGCGGACCCCACGACGGAGACCAGCACGACGAGCAGGTAGTCGGTGATCCCGAGGCTGATCCCGAAGAACTGCGCGACGAAGATCGCCGACAGGGCCGGGTAGATCGCGGCGCAGCCGTCCATCTTGGTGGTCGCGCCGAGCGGGACGGCGAACGAGGCGTATGCCCGCGGGACGCCGAGGTTGCGCTCGGTCACCTGCTGGGTCACGGGCAGGGTGCCGAGCGACGAGCGCGACACGAAGGCCAGCGACGTCGCGGGCCAGACGCCGGTGAAGAACTGCTTGATCGACAGCCCGTTGGCCTTGAGGACCACCGGGTAGACGACGAGGAGGACCAGCGCCAGGCCGATGTAGACCGCCAGCGCGAAGACGCCGAGCGAGCCGAGGGCGTCCCAGCCGTACGCGGCGACCGCGTGGCCGATGAGGCCGGCGCTGCCGATCGGCGCGAGGCGGATGATCCACCACAGCACCTTCTGCACGACCTGCAGGGCCGCCTGGACGAAGCCGACGAACGGCTCGGCCGCCTCGCCGACCTTGAGGGCGGCGATGCCGAGGGCGACGGCGATGACCACGACCTGCAGCACGTTGAACGAGAGGCTGGTCGAGGCGACGCCGTCGGTGACCGAGGTGTCGGCCTCGAGGCCGAGGACGTTGTCGGGCACGAGCCCGGTGAGGAAGGCCCACCAGTCGCCCATCGTGCTCACACTGCGGGCGCTGTCCTCCGTCACGGAGGTGTGGTCGCCGGGGCGCAGGACCAGTCCGAGGCCGATGCCGATCAGGACGGCGACGAACGCGGTGATCGCGAACCAGAGCAGGGTCTGGGCGGCCAGCCGTGCGGCGTTGCCGACGCCGCGCAGGTTGGCGATGCTCGCGATGACCGCGGTCAGGACGAGAGGCACGACGGCGGCGCGCAGCAGGCTGACGAACAGGTCGCCGACGGTGTCGAGAGTGCTGGCCAGCCAGTTCGGGCTGCCGTCGGAGACGTCACCCATCGAGCGGGCGACGAGCCCGAGGACGACGCCGAGGACGAGGCCGATCAGGACTTGGGCGGAGAAGGGGACGCGGCGCAGGGCGCGCATGGGCAGGACCTTTCGGGCGCGCGACGGCGCCGGGAGCGGATTGCGGGGCAGGTGGCCGGCGAAGGGGTCGTCAGGGACGACAGGCCGCGCTGCACGTGCGCAGGAGGTCGACGTGCCGGCGCTGCGTCAGCGGACGCACGACGATCTGCAGCACGACAATCACCTCCCCGGGCAATCAACTCGGCGCCAGGGTAGGGCATTCCCAGCGGCTCCCGCGGCGCGGTGCGCCGCGGGAGCCGCTCGGGGTCAGGCCGCCACGCCCGCCCGGGGGAGCAGCCGGCGCAGCACGTCGGCGAGCGTGACGACGCCGGCCACCCGGCCGTCGTCGGTCACCACCGCGAGGTGGTTGCGGCTCTCGCGCATCTGACGTAGCGCGGCGTGCACGGTCGTCCCCGCGTCCAGCGTGAACACCGGCCGGGCGAAGGGCGCGGCCGGGGCCGAGTCCTCGGCGGCCAGCGTGTCGCGGACGTGCACGACCGCGGTGATCCGGCCGGGCTCGCCGACCAGCACGCGCAGGTGGCCGGTACGCCGCGTCATGTCGCGCACGTCCTTCACCAGCGCGTCCGGGGGAACGGCGGCGAGCGCCTGCCCGGAGCCGAGCAGCTCGCGTACGGTCATCCGCTCCATGCTGAGCGCCTCGGCCAGCTGCGCCGAGAAGCCCGCGTCGAGCGCGCCGACGTTGGCCGAGTGCTCCACGAGGTGGCGCAGCGCGTCGGGGCTGTGCCCGACCGCGACCTCGTCGGCCGGCTCGACCCCGACGGCGCGGACGAGGCGGTTCGCCAGATCGTTGAGCGCGCGCAGCAGCGGGCGGAACACCCACATGAAGCCGCGCATCGGCAGCGCGAGCAGCGTGGCCGACCGCTCGGGATGCGCGATCGCCCACGACTTCGGCGTCATCTCACCGACGACGAGGTGGAGGAACGTCACGACGACCAGCGCGAGCACGAAACCGGCCACGTCCGCCGCGACCTCGGGGAGCCCCACGTCCTCGAAGAGCGGGGTCAGCCAGTGGTGCACGGCCGGCTTGCTGATCGCGCCGAGCGCGAGGGTCGCGGCGGTGATGCCCAGCTGCGACCCGGCCAGCAGCAACGTCAGCTCCGAGGAGCTGCGCAGGGCCGCGCGGGCCGACCGGCTCGCCGGCGCCGCGTCCTCGAGCCGGTGGCGCTTGGCCGCCAGCGCCGCGAACTCCACCGCGACGAAGAACGCGCTTGCGGCGACGATGGCGAGGGTGGCGGGCACGACGACCCACGGGTTGTCGCTCATCGGGCGCCCTCCACGTCGTTCGTGCCCGCCGCGGACATGCGGCCCACGGCCGTTCCGTCCGCGCCGATGCCGTCCGCGCCGATGCCGTCCGCGCCGATGCCGTCCGCGCTGACCGGCTCGCCCTCGCGCTCGGGCAACGTGAGGCGTACGCGGGCGGGGACGCGCCTCGCGACGTCGAGCACCTCGACCTCCAGCACCCGCGGCTCCGGCTCCTCGTCCAGCAGCAGGTCCGCAGGATCGGCGGGCAGCGGGATCGTCACCCGGTCCCCGGGGGCGGGCAGGCTGCCGGTGGTCGCGAGCACCAGGCCCGCCACGGTCTCGTAGCGGCCGCGGGGCAGGTCGACCCCCAGCGCGCGCTCGACCTCGTCCACGTGCACGTCGCCGGGCATCTCCCAGATCCCGTCGCCCTCGACGGGGACGTACTCCGGGCGGGCCTCGTCGTGCTCGTCCGTGATCTCCCCGACCAGCTCCTCGGCCAGGTCCTCGACCGTGAGCACACCCGCGAACCCGCCGTACTCGTCGACGACGCAGGCGAGCTGGTTCTTGCTCTCCGTCAGCTCGCGCAGCGCCTCCGGCAGCGGGGTCAGCGTCGAGACGAAGAGGCAGGGCCGCACGATGTCGGTCACCGGCGCGCGGTCCGGGTACGCCGTCGAGAGCACGTCGGCCAGGTGCACCACCCCGACCACCTCCTCGCGCTCGGCCTCGAGGACCGGGTAGCGCGAGTGGCCCGAGGCCATGAGCCGGCGCAGCTCGCCGACGGTGGCCGTCGTCTCGACCGTGTCGACCTGCGGCCGCGGGATCATCGCGTGCGCCACCGGGCGGTTCGGGAAGTCCAGGATGCGGTCGAGCAGCATCGACAGCTCGGCGGGCAGGTCCCCGCTCTCGCGCGACTCCTCGACGATGTGCTCGAGGTCGCGTGCTGTCGCGGCGTGCTCGACGTCGTGCACGGGCTCGATGCGCAGGGCGCGCAGGAACAGGATGGAGGCCTGGTCGAACACCCAGATCAGCCAGCCGAAGACGCGCAGGAAGAGCACCGTGGACCCCGACAGCCGCAGCGCCACCGGCTCCGGGCGGGCGATCGCGAGGTTCTTCGGCAGCAGCTCGCCGAAGAGCATCTGCACCAGCGTCGAGAACACCAGCGCGGCGACGGCGCCGACCGCGACGCTCACCCCGGACGGGACCGCGACCCCGCCGAGCAGCGTGCTGAGCGACTCCCCGATCAGCGGCTCGGCGACGTAGCCGACGAGCAGGCCGGTGACGGTGATGCCGAGCTGCGCGCCCGACAGCATGAACGAGGTGCGCCGAGTGACCTGGAGCGCACGGGCGGAGGCGGCGTCACCGGCCTCGGCCCGGGCGGACAGCCCGGACCGGTCGACGGCCATGTAGGCGAACTCCTGCGCCACGAAGTAGCCGGTCGCGGCCGTGATGATCACGACCACCGCCACCCCGAGCAGCAGGGAGAGCACTTCGATCAACGGCCACGCACCGCCTCAGCGAGCTCGGGATGCGCGGCCCAGGGTCTGTGATCTGTGCTCATGGTCCTTCCGGTTCGCGGACACGGCGTCCGCGGTCGTGGGGCTTCTCGGGGTCGAACGCGGGAGCGGGCCCGCAGGTTCCGCGCGCCTACCGGCGGCGGGCCGCGTACGCCGCCAGCGCGTAGGTGACCGCGTCCTCGGCGACGGCGGCCTGCCAGGCGGGCAGCCGGCCGGACGCCCACCCGCGCCACTTCGCTCCCGCGTAGCTGCCGGCGAGCGCCCCCGTGGCACCGGCGACGGCGGCAGCCGCGCGGCTGCCGCGCTCCCGCTTGGCGAGCCCGGCGCCCGCGCCGCTACCGGCCAGGACGCGGACGGACAGCACGTCTGGGCGCAGCCGGCTCGGCGTTGTGGGCAGCTTGTCGGCGACCAGCTCGCCGGCGGCCCCCAGCGCCGCGGCCGTGGTGCCGACGGGGCCCGCCAGGTAGGCGAGCGGGCCCCCGATCGAGCGCCGGGGGGTGGTCGCGGCGAGGGCCGCGAGACCCGACACGCTCCGCCCGCCACTGGCCAGGCCGAGCAGCGCGGCCCGGACGACGACCGGAGGCGCGGTGCGCAGCGGCGGCTCGAGGGCCGACAGCACGGCGGAGGTCGTGATGCCGTACGCGAGGTGGGGGACGAGGTCCGAGGCCCAGTCGGTGCCGGACCAGCTGCGCGGGTCGCTGACGCCGGTGACCGCCAGCGGAACGTCGCTCGCGGCCATCGCGGCGGCGCCGGTGAGCAGGGCTCCGAACGGCTGCGGCAGCCGCAGGCCGGCGGACCGGGCCAGGGAGGCGGCGACGCCGATGCCCACCCCGGTCGCGATGCCGGCGAGGGCCCCGAGCGCACTGCGGCGGTTGTCCGCCTCCTCGCCGGCGCCCGGCACCTGCCTGCCGGCGCCCGCCGCCAGCCGCTCGACCAGCTCCTCCGGCGCCGAGCTGGCCGGACGAGCGCGCAGGGCCATGTCGAGGTAGGTCACCGCGTTGAGCACCGTGGTGCCGGCCGCGCCTGCGGCGATGCCGCGTCCGATTGCTCCGATCATGGGCGCAGCGTGCCCGCGGCGGCCCCGGCTGAACCCGCGCGGCCGGTCAGGCGGCGAGCCCGATGCGGAACCAGACGGCCTTGCCCTCGCCCGTCGGCTCGATCCCCCAGGCGTCGCTGATGAGGTCGACCAGCGCCACCCCGCGCCCGCTCTCGTCCTCGACCGAGGCCTCCTTGGCGACCGGTGCGGCCGGCGAGCCGTCGCTGACCCGGACGAGCAGGCCCATGGTGCCGTCGCAGGAGATCTCCAGCGTGATCGGCGGAGCGCCGTGGCGTACGGCGTTGGCGACGAGCTCGGAGACGAGCAGCCGCGCCTCGTCGAACACGTGCGCGCCGTGGGCCGGGCAGGTGGCCTCCGCCACGAAGCCGCGGGCCTGCGCCGCCGCCCTCATGTCCATCGGCAGCGTGAGCTCGGCCGCCGGTGTGAAACTGCACACTCAGTCCCCCCAACGCGTCGTGGTCGGGTCCGTGATTCCCGAGCGTGCCGATCCCGCAACCATCCGCATTCGGGGAGATCTCGGAAATCGCGCACCGCGGATGCAGTGGCGCCTGCACCACGTCGGCGACGTCGGCGAATGGTGCGGGAGAGGGGGTTCGAACCCCTGCGCCCTTTCGGGCACGGGAACCTAAATCCCGCGCGTCTGCCAGCTCCGCCACTCCCGCGGGAAGGCCACCCTAGCCGTTGCTGCCCGGTGGCCGGGGGCCGCTCAGACGCCGAGCTCCTTGCGCAGCTTGGCGACGTGGCCCGTGGCGCGCACGTTGTACATCGCCCGCTCCACCCGGCCCTGCTCGTCGAGCACGAAGGTGGAGCGGATGACGCCGGTGACCTGCTTGCCGTACATCGTCTTCGTGCCGAACGCGCCCCACCGCTCCATCACGGAGCGGTCGGCGTCGGACAGCAGGGGGAACGACACCCCCTCCGCGTCGCGGAAGGCCGCCAGCTTGGCCGGCTTGTCCGGAGAGATGCCGACCACCGCGTACCCGGCGGCGGCGAGCGGCTCGAGCGAGTCGCGGAAGTCGCACGCCTGCTTGGTGCAGCCCGGGGTGCCGGCTGCGGGGTAGAAGTAGACGATCGCCCGGCGCCCGCGCAGGTCGGCCAGCGAGACGGCGTTGCCGTCGGCGTCGGGCAGCGTGAAGCCCGGGGCCTCGTCGCCTGGCGCGAGCCGCTGTGCCGCGTCCTGCCCCGTCGCGTCCGTCCCGCTCACCATGCCTCCAGTCACGCCCCGTGGATGTACGCCGCAAGACTAGGAGGTCGGCGGTGGGTACAGGGCGTCACCTGCGCTGGGACGCAGAGGTCGGGGCCCGCGCCGTGGGCCGCCTCCACCCGGCGCGCGCCGGGCCTTCTCCGGCCGCTCCCGGCCCTAGACTCCGGCGCGTGACCGCTCCGAGGGCGGGGCATAGGCAGCGCCACAGGGAGATCGGGACCGGCACCCGGAGCCGGGACGCAGAGCAGGAGGCATTGGTGAGCGAACCCCCCGGCACCGTTTCGACGTCCCCCCACGGGGTGGCGCGCAGCCCGGCGCAGATCGAGCGGGACATCGAGGCCACCCGCGACCGGCTCGCGGGCACGATCGACGAGATCAGCGACCGGGTGAAGCCGGCCAACCTCGTCGCGGACGCGAAGGCGAAGGTCAAGGCCCAGTTCATCAACGCGGACGGCAGCCCGCGCACAGACCGGATCGCGGTCGTCGGCGGGGCCGCGCTGGCCGTCGTCGCCGTCGTCGCGCTCCGCGCCCGGCGGCACTGACCGCCGCTTCTCGACTCCCCTGCGCCGGGCCGGGCACCGGAGCCCGTCCCGCGCAGGAGGTAGGTTCCCCGTCGTGAGCGCCCCCTCCAGCGAGGTCCCCGGCCCGGCCGGCTCGTCCGGCCTGCCCGTCCGCCTGCTCCACGACCGCGTGCTGGTCCGCGTGGGCAGCGGCGAGGGAGAGCGCCGCAGCACCGGCGGCATCCTCATCCCGGCGACCGCCACCATGGGCCGGCGCCTGGTCTGGGCCGAGGTCGTCGCCGTAGGCCCCAACGCCCGTGCCATCGAGACCGGCGACTCGGTCCTCTTCGACGCGGAGGACAAGCCCGAGGTCGAGCTCCACGGCTCCACGTACGTCATGCTCCGCGAGCGCGACATCTCGGCCATCGCCGCGGCCCGGGTCAGCGAAGGCGCGACCGGCCTCTACCTCTGACGAACCGCCGCGGCGGCGTGGGCTCGCTCGGGCGGGCGGTTCTCGTCGCAGGAGCTCGCGGCGGGGGTTGGCCTGACGTCGGCCGTGTCAGGGGCACTTCCGCGGTGTCAGGACGCGGCCGACGTGCCCCTGCCGCGGCGAAGGTCGCGTCTGTCTGCCCTGTCGACGCCTCGGGCACGCGTGCGTCCCTCGCGGTGCGGGCGTCACGTCCCGGGCGGCCCACTTGCACGGCATCACGCGCAGGCCCGCGGTGTCGGCGGCGCTTTCGCGGTGTCGGCGGCGCTTTCGCGGTGTCGGTGGCGCTTTCGCGGTGTCGGTGGCGCTTTCGCGGTGTCGGGACGGGGCCTGAGTGCCCTTGGCGCCGCCTGAGCCGACCGGGCAACCTCGACCGGGGAC